>JAYUYI010000575.1:0-3320 GCA_043752545.1 Thermoleptolyngbya sp. | reverse complement strand
AAAAGTCAGAACCCGAAATTTTCTCGCAAATAGGTGATCCCAAAAACTTTGCGGCATAGATCAAGATTTTGCTATCGCACAACCTGTAATCTGCCGTGTCATAAATCTCTTTGAACGATTGATCTCTCTGCAGTTTCACCAGATGATCCACATTGGGAGTGAATACCACCCCTTGCTGCAACTGCTCTAATACATCTTGCATTGATAGATTATCAATTTGTAAATTTAGAATTTTGACGCTGTTCACCTATCACACTCCATAACTGAGGCACTGACACAAATTTGTAGGTAGACTCTGTTAAAATCTTGAGGAATTAACTCTTGAAAGAGGCTACTTACAAGAGATGAGGCCGGAGAACCAGAGGCCATAAAAAGTCCCTTACACTCTTAATAACATTCCAGTAAGCTTCAAAGACAGCGAGATCCTACTCATAATTTTTTTCGAGCTAAGAGTTGTAGCTGCTAGTTTAAACGTAGAAATAATTAGTTAGAAATACTGGGAGTTCTTAAAACCATAAGCCCAGGATATTAGCGATTTCAGCGTGCAATCGGTGCAGATTTTTTGGACTGTATACGGAGTACCGTTGCCAAATAAATAGCCGTATTCATCCTCAGAAAAAATCCTATAGTTAGTCTAAGTATTTACTCATACTGACAGAGAAAAACCTGCGAACTTATACTTAGGTTAAGATTCGTAGAATGACAGCTCGTCTGCATTTTCTTGACTGAATTAATTCTGTTAGCCCAGAACCGTTAGGGGGTTAGCAGGTCTGGGCACACTATTTTTGACGGAAAAGCAAGGGCAGATGCGAATCATCTATGTTCCCGAGAGTCAAGGCATAGCCCTGGTTGACTGACAAATCTTTTACCCCTCATCCCCCCACCCCTTCTCCCACAAGGGGAGAAGGGGTGCTAGAGGTAAAGTCTTGGCTCAAAGTCCCTCTCCCGCGTTGGGAGAGGGGTTGGGGTGAGGGGGATTCGGAGTTTTGTCAGTCAATCAAGGCATAGCCTGAGAGAAGCGATCGCGTGCAAACATTTCCTCAAGCAAGAATAGAATTTATCTGATGAAAACAATTCCTTCTATGCGCTTTAGATACTTGAAAGACTTCAAATTTTGGCTAATTGGGATTGCCGCTGGGATGGCAACAATTCATCTAACCCTGACTTGGAGAGCGGACAAGGTTGATTTATTGGGCAGCAGTATCCTTTTTTTTTAGCAGTTTTCTCCCTGCTAACAGAACGCCAAGCACCCCTTAAATTGAATAGCGGAATTGCCGCTAGCACGATCGGAACATTCCTAATTACATGCGTGCTATTGAGGAGTGTAACGATGCCCAGCGAGGTTTTTTTACTTTTGTCTCCTTTTTTAGCAGCTTTGGGGTTAGCGTTACTGGCTTCGGGATTTCGCGGGTTAGGGCAATATTACAAAGAACTAACAGTTCTCTTCTTCTTAGGTACGCCACAAGCGTTAATTCCACCATTAATTGATACCACAGCAATAACGGCAAAGTTTGCCACATTAGTTCTATGGTATTCAGGATTTACCGTATCGCGAGAGGGCTTAAATATCTACCTAGGTTCTGGGGCAATAGAAGTATATCCAGGCTGTTCTGGAATTGAAGGAATTACCTATTTACTGTCGCTGGCAGGTTTATTTTTAGTGATGTTTCCGATGAATTGGTACAGGCGATTTCTAACTCTTTTGGTAGCAGTTACGATCGCCTTTGTAATAAATGGAATACGAGTTGCATTAATGGCTCATCTCGTCGCAACCTCTGACATAGAAGTGTTTCAATACTGGCATAAAGGCAATGGTTCAATTATTTTTTCGATGATTTCTGTTTTGCTTTTTAGTGCTTGCTGCTGGGCTTTAAACCATCAGGCAAATGCTGCTGAACAGGATCTTGAGCAAGAGGATGACGCTAATACACTGGAGTTGCAGGAGCCATGATGGCTAGGGCTTTATTTCGATTGCCGCTGATGATGTTAACGTTTAGCAGCGTTGTCCTGGTTCTGGGCAAACTAACGTTGATGCCAAACCAACCTACTGATACGAAGGCTGCGATCGCACTTCCTACTCACGTGCCTTTAAAGGGCTGGCACGCGATCGCCACCAAGCCCCTCGTCCCACCAACGACTGCAATCGCTCAAACCTCGCCCGAAATGGTTGTCGGCAATATCTACACCTACCGCCGTGATCGAACAACCCTAACAGTAGCAATTCGGTATTTGGTTGAGACTGACCCCAGCGTACGTAATTTACTGCTGAAATATGGCGAACCTTCGGCTACGGTTCCGTTTGCCTCCACCATTCAACAGCAAGAGGAGACTGGATTCTATAGCCTGTACTCTACCCAAGAGAATACTTACCTGAGTAGCTGTATTAATTCACGCGGCAAGAGCACCGTAACAGAAGCTCAATTCAATCAAAATCGCTACACGTTCGACCTGCGTCTAGACCGGGCTTTTCCTGTGTTGTTGGGTCGTGAAACCTTACGCGATGGACGATGTCTGTTCACGGTCATGAGTATACCCCTTCGGGCTTCCTCCTCCCAAGCAACAGAACGCCTCCTAAAAGATGCTTGGACGTCTTGGTACCAAGGGTGGCAGCCCCAGTTTCCACCACCTAGACCATAAGCAATCGCTACATACGCATACAAACCGTTTAATCAATATTAATGGAGTAATCAGATGACGCCATTGAATGAGCTACCGAATCAGAATCCTGCTAACAAACCCGTTTCGCCTGTGCTTTTCCGCTGGGCGGGCTATGGGTTACTCATCTTAACGCTGCTTGATTTGGCAACTATTTTGCTGCCACCTCGATTGATGGATCCCGTTTGGGAATTTGAAACCATGGGTGCAGTAATCGAGCGTATTCCCGTACCGCTGCTGGCGATCGCCTTAATCTTCTTTGGCGAGTTGCAGTTTCGCAGTAAGTGGGAGCGTCCTTTGATCAAAGTCATTTCGTGGGGAACTTTGATCTTTGGCATTTTCCTACTGCTAATGATTCCTCTGGGTGTGAACAATACTCTGCGGTTGAATAGCCAGAACATTACCCAAATTGAAGCTCAGTACAGTCAGCAAATGGATCAGTTGACTCAATTTGAGCAACGGCTCAACCAGGCTAGCCCTGAGGAGATGAAGGTGTTTTTGGAAAGCCAGGGAATCGCTCTTGACGGGGTAGCCACTAAGACTCCGAAGCAAGAAATCTTATCTCAGCTGAGCACCATTAAAGCTCGAATGCAAACCCAGGCAGATACTGAAAAAACCAGTCGTCGAAACACATTAATGGAAAGCTCAATCAAGTGGAACCTGAG
>JAYUYI010000574.1:0-3324 GCA_043752545.1 Thermoleptolyngbya sp. | reverse complement strand
GAGGCGGTGCGGCGATCGCATTTTCCGTTGGCTCAGGGGTGGGCTGCAACGAGGAGGATTCAGACGTCATAGGCCAAATAAATCGTTAAGGCTCCAGTGGAGCAGCTAGTACCTCTACTCTAAGCTGATTTCTTGAAACCCGTCTGTAATCACACCGACTTAAAGTGATTAGCGCCGTTATTAGTGCCCCATATTGCGCTTGAGCTGATCTAGTTCTTCATCCGTTTCCCATTGCCGAAACTTTTGCTCTAGCGGATCGCTTGCCCCAGAAGGAGTAGAGCTGTAGCTCTGATTCCAGCCAGTCGTTTGCCACTGCTGCTGTCGCTGCTGTTGGGCTTGAGCGGCTCGGGTTGCCTGAGCCTGAGCCACCTTCGTATGCACTTCTTGGCGCTTCTGTTGAATTTGGCGCTGCAAATCAACCGTTTGCTGCACCCGCTGCCGCACCAGTTCCATTTGCCCCCACAGATGATTGCCCTGCCGCAGCAGCGCCGCCTCGCGTTCTTCGGCGGGCTGCGCCAAATCTAGCCGATTGGCCGACTTGGCCTTTTCAATGCGGGTGTGCCAAAGCTGCACGTCTTGTGCCGTCGCCAGAATTTCATTTTGCACACGTTTCTCATCTAGCCGCAGGCTGGCCAACAGCCGCACCGCTTCATCTTCTTGGTCTTGCAGCTTATCTTCTAGTGCCTGTAGCTCCAGATGTGGATTTTCTTTGAGAAACTCATCCAGGCGCAATTCTAGAAAGCTGCTGAGGTCTTCAAATAAACCCATTAAATCTGTCCTTTATGTTTAGACCTGAATGGTTAGAACCGATGGTTAGAATCGTTGCCCAGTCGTAATCGAACGAACTTCACCATTGCGCCGCACGATCGCCTCGTCGCCTTTCACCGACACTAACGCCCAGCCGCTAGAGCCGATCGCCTCACCCACTTGCACCCGCTGCGTTGTGCCGTTAATCACAAACAGCGCCGCAGAACGCGATGGATCGCCTAGCTCTAACGTACCCACCAGCGAGTATGTTGAAATGGTGGCAATATTGGGAATGCGAGCTGCTGGGTCGGCCACCGTGCCAGGAGCCGCAGGCAAGGTAGGCAGGGGCAAATTGGGCAGAGATAAGCTGGGTGGAGCTGGTCGAGCGGCGATCGCCCCCGATGCCGCGCTCCCCCCTGGTAAGTTCATCCCGGCAGGCGGCTGATAGACCGGCACATAGACCCGCTCTAGTGCCGTTGGGCTACCGGGTGGATTGCCTGGATTGCCCGGTACCGTAACGCTAGGTAGACCCCCCACATTTCCGTTGGCGATCGCCCCCGTTTGGCGAGTGATCTCAGTTCTGCGGTCAATCACACCGAGCGATCGCTGCACATAGTCTAAAAATGCTTCGTCTGCTGGAGTCGTCTGCGCGATCGCGTCAGCGGTGACTGCCGCCTGAGGCACCGCCAGCCGCTGCCCATAGAGCTGTAACCCATACCAAACTGCCGCTGCTGTTGCCAGCGACCCAAAAACCAACACTAATAGCAGCGCATCAAATGACTTAGGCGTGGGTTCTGGTCGCGCTAGGGCATCGGGATCACGAGGCGTCAAGTCATCGGCGATCGCCGCCACCACCGCCAAATCTCGCTCGCTCTGAGGTGGAGCGGCTGGCCGAGGTGCAGGCGATACCGCTTCCCATTGAGCAGACGGTTCAGGCGGCACGATTGAGGGAGTTCTATGCATGGGGAGCAGCGGATTGAGCGGGCTAGGCGGCGGTGCGGCAGATGCTGCCACAGGCAGCGGCGTCCCATCATTCAGCGATCGCTCGACATCCTCAAACAAATCATCCATCAAGCGATTGGCATAAGCTTCAGCCGAGAATCCGTCAGCCGCCAGCATTAAGCCGACGCCACTGGTTCTAGACGCTGCGGCAGATGGAGGACGGTCGTCTGCCGTCTCCAATCCGGATGAGTTTGTGCTAATAGGTTGAGACATACGTAGATAGCGGGATACTGCTAGATGTCTAAAAATTTAGCAACAACCAGACAAAAGCGCGATCTTTTGATCAAAAAAGACGTCAAACCTTACACAGTTAAATATTTTGTGGTCAAGTGTGCATCTTCATTCCACATTCCACTGCTGCGCAGCAGCAAGCTACATCCCTCATCCCTCATCCCTCTTCCCCACTACGGCCTTCTGCCGAGCTTGAATTTCCAAATACAGCAGCAGCGCATTCACATCAGCCGGATTCACTCCCCCTGTGCGGGCGGCTTGCCCCACCGTTAGCGGTCGCACCTTCGAGAGTTTCTCGCGCGACTCTTTAGACAGCGTCTCAATGCTGTGATAGTCCAAATCGGGCGGCAGTGGACGATTCGCTTGGCGGGCAATCTGATCAATTTGATTTTGCTGGCGTTGCAGATAGCCAGAATACTTGATGTCGATTTCCGCTCCCTCGCGTTCAGCGCGAAGCAGGGTAGGATTGGCTAGCCCGTGCCGTTCTAGGGCGTCATAATGAAACCCAGATCGGCGCAGCAAATCTGCTAGCGTAATCGACCCTTTAATCGCCTGTTGCGTATCGGCAAAAATTTGCTTGCCAATCTCTTCGTGTTCCTTCACCCGCGTCGTATGCAGCCGCTCTTTTTCGGCAGTGATTGCCGCCTGTTTGCGCGTAAACCGCTCCCACTGGCGATCGCCCACCAGCCCAATTTCGCGACCCAACGGCGTTAAGCGCTGGTCGGCATTGTCAGAGCGCAACACCAGCCGATATTCTGAGCGCGACGTAAGCATCCGGTACGGTTCCCGCAGATCTTTGGTGCACAGGTCATCGATCAGCGTGCCCATGTAGCTCTGTTCGCGGGGCAAGACCAGCATCTCTTGGCCGCGACAAAACCGAGCGGCGTTAATTCCGGCTACAATGCCTTGAGCTGCCGCTTCTTCATAGCCCGTCGTGCCGTTAACTTGCCCCGCGCAGAATAACCCCTCCACTTTCTTGGTCATCAATGTGGGGTAGCACTGCGTCGCCGGGAAATAGTCGTACTCCACCGCATAGGCAGGGCGCAGCATCGTACAGTGCTCTAGTCCAGGCAGGGTACGCAGCATTTGCAGCTGTAAACGCTCTGGCAACCCCGTAGAGAATCCTTGAATGTAAAGTTCTGGCGTATCGCGACCCTCGGGTTCAATAAAGATTTGGTGCGAATCTTTGTCGGCAAACCGGACGATCTTGTCTTCGATGCTGGGGCAGTAGCGCGGCCCTTTGGCATCTACCCAGCCGCCGTAGACGGGCGATAGGTGCAGGTGATCACGAATCAGCTGGTGGGTTTCTAAGGTGGTGCGGGTGAGGTAACAGGGCAGCTGTTC
>JAYUYI010000573.1:0-8219 GCA_043752545.1 Thermoleptolyngbya sp. | reverse complement strand
TGGGTTGGTCGGGCACCTGCCAGAAGGAGTTTTTTGCAACCCCTTTGTCAACGTAGATCAGCGCTCCTGCATCAATGTCGGCATTGAACTGAGTCGCTTGAACAAGGGTGCCAGTGCCATCGACAAAGTACAGCTTGGCCGGTTGACCGCTCTCGGAGAGCAAGATGCCGTGCTTATAGAAATCTGTTTTGGCGGTGTCTAGAGCTGAGGGTACGATCGTGACCGTTTCAGCACCCTGAACAACCGTGTAGTTGGCTCCAGCGACGGTTAGAAGCGCTTGCAATGAGGCTAGAGTGCCATCGTGCTTGAGGGCAACCGCAACGTTGCTGCTAACGCCTGAAGAGAGGGCGGCAAGCTGTGAGGAGAGATTGCTATAAGCCGCAGTCCAGGCGGCGGTGTCGCTGCTGTCTGCTGTTTGGTAAGCAGATTCAAGGGCGGTAACGGCGGCAGACAATTCTTGATAGGCAACTGCCTTACCTGAAACGCCTCCTGAGACTGGAACATACAGTCCTGGAGTAGTCCGGTAATCGGAGCCAACGTGCTGAATTTGAATACCGGGAGAAGAGAATTGAGTCATGGAAATCCTGTAGATTGAGAACTTGAATCAACTAGCTAGAGAATCTAGCGCCAACGATCGACCGAGCAACCCACACTGCTTAATTTCACTGTCAAAGCAGGACGGAACACTACAACGAAGGATCAGTACCTAAGACCTGCCTTCTGGAAAAGTGACGAACGGTAATGTTAAGGCAAACATTTTGTAGTTCAATCGTACCCAGGCGAAGCGCGTATAATTGATTTGCCTTAACTCTCTGCAAATTGCCTGTAAAAACGCGGAGAAGTGGCGTTTTGTGACTACAAAGAAGCCTCCTCTTACTCAAGAAGATCGGGAAGCTGAACGCATAGGCAAGCTGATTCGTAAGCACCGCAAAAAGAAAGGTTGGTCGCAACAGAATCTTTCTGAGCAGACCAACCTTTATGCAGGTGGCGAATTTATGTACCGCCAGTTAATTTCGCTGTTTGAGTGCGGCGATCGCCTAACCAAATTGTGTGAGATTAAAGCGATCGCCCAAGCGCTCGGCTCCAACTATCGCGAATGGCTTTAACTGTCGGTGGGTTTGGGAGGCGAAAGCCCCTGTGCTTCAGCCGGGGAGTATGTCAACTGTCGGATTGCTTGTAGATCCACACTTCAAAACTACTGTCCGCGATCGCGGTGGGGTGCCAGAATACAAGCTCAATCTCATCAACGCCGACCACTCGCACCTCGGGGCGAGTCAACTCAACTGACTCTTCTTGATTCGACTCTCGAATCTCACCCACGCCAAACTCTCGACTGCCAACTCCTGACGAGAATTGGAAGGTTGTTCTAACCAGTCCTGGCATCTCAGCGAGTCTCACCGCAACGCCACCTGTGGGAATTTTCACCGTAATGAGGTTTTCACTCTGCCCGATTTCACCCAGGCGATCAATGATGCTCTGCAATTGACTGTTGGTGCCTTGCAGCAACCCTCTCAATGATGGCAGTTCAGGTGGATCTGGCAGCATTGGAATCGGAGCAGCGGGCACGGTAACTGGATCGGGGCGGTCGCCTCCTAGCAGAAGCGGGAAGGTTTGCTCCACCGCACCAAATTTATCTTGAAGCTGCGGCAGATATTCAGAAATGGCCCAATCATCATCAATGGTGTCTGCGCCCGATCCAAATCGCAGCGGTGATGCAATTCGTAACCCCGTATAGGTTCGCTTGGGCATTGCTAGAGGAATGGGCATCGTCCGAGTCTGCAAATGCTGGTCATCTAAGATCAACGCATACGATCGCAGGCGAGTATCGGCATGAGGTTGCAGCAAAAATTCTAGATACAGCGTCATCCGACCCGTTTGCAAATCAGGAGATTGAGCGCGGTCAACCAAGTTGCCACCTTTCTGCGTTGCCCAAAACATCGTGGTCGGCTTAACCAGGTAGATGGTGTCGTCACACTCCATCAGTAGCGTCCAATTTTTGCCAGAGGAAACCTGCTCAAGAACGGGGTAGAGCTTAAATAGGTTCTGTTCGGAGATCGGGAGCAGCGTTTTAACGATTTCGTACTCAGTCAGCAATCGAGTGGAGTAGCTGTCGAGCAAATTGCACAGCCGCACCGTTTTGTAGACAGGAGTTTCCTTAATGGTGGGCAGCACTCCGATCATCCCTGCCGAGTAGTACACTTCGCCGCCCTCGTTCCAAATGGTGTTGTGCAGATGAACGCTTAAAGGGGGAATCCACCGATAATCAACCCCAGACTTGAGAGCAATACTAGGCGTTCGCCCAACCGTGAGTGACTGGCTGGTGATGGGTCGCGATTCAGGAGCGGGTGTGACCATTGAGAGGGTGGGAGGGGCACCGATCTCCATCTCAAACGCCGGAATCTGCTCTAACGTCTGAGTCGGATCAACGGCATCAGACCCACCCACTAATTGCGACTCAACCCCAACCGCGACATCCACCTCGACTCCTGGGATGCAGATTCCTGGTTCTACGATCGTCGCGGTTTCGGTAAGAGTCAGTGACTGAGCCGCGACGAAATAGAGATAATTTTCTGGGCACGGACTCAGGTCGCTGCTCCACTCATCGACATAGCCATGCCCCGGCATCAGGTCAAAATCAGTCGTGGTAGTCGTCGTTTGAATATGGGTGTACGACTCTTCGGCGGCATAGTACCACAGGTCATAGTAGTGCTGTCCGTCAAACTCCACCAGCTCTTTGACTTCGTACCGATCTAACTGCTCACTTTGCTTTAAGAGCAGGGGAGTTCGCAATTTGTAACTGAGCCAGCCAAACACGATCGGGTCAGTAAAGGCAGACCAAATCTCTCGGTTAAGCGCGAGAATATTGGGGAAAATTCTTAGCCATTCATCTTCTCGTAATAAAAAGTGCATCCAAGGACGCTCAACCCCCAGACCTGATCCGGTCGTGGCAACGATGGGCGCACGGGCGCACGTCAGCGTCCGATCGCTCCATTCCTCTCCATACCCAAAGTCCCAAGCGTCTAGCACCCCTTCCAAATTCAGGTAGTCATCTCGGTGCGCCTGACCGTAATCCCCGGCACCCATCATTTGCCGCTCCATGACCGTTGCATTGAGGTTGGCATCGTAGGAGGTTGTGTAGTGCCACCACTGCGGGGGGTAAGCGGTGGGCTTTTTGCCGAAGGGGAGATTGATTAAAAGTTTCTCCCCGTGAGCGGGTTCCCATTGCAGCCAAAGGGCCACCGCTTCGCGAATACCCCAATCGGTGCCTTTCATTTGCCAATAGCGCCAAGCCCGCTGAATCACCACGCGCTTATGACGCGATGACCAATTAGGATTTAAACCCAATCCCAACCAATCGTCTTCAAGCGGCGCAAGTCCAACGAACTGCCCAAGCCAATCTAGAAATTCGTCCGGCGTTAATTCAGGATTGTAGAGATAGGCGCGATTTTGAATACGATCGCGCAGCACCTCTAATTCTGGCTGAATCGCATTACATACGTGCTCAATCAGCTTTTCTTCATCTAAAAGCCGAGCATAAACCGGAAGATTTTTGTAGAGTTCAGTGGAAAACAAAATTAAGAATACTATGAAGACAAAGGGGTTCAGAAATCAGTCAACCATATCTTATCCGAATGAGCTTGGGTTGCTCATTGCAGTTTTCTCCAAGCAATCTAATCCTTGTTTAAAACATATAGACCGAATTGATTGCTTCGTTGGGTTTCACTTTAATGAACTTTTGACAACGAGGACTCATTTAACCCGTCGGCTCGTCATTTTTCTGAAAGCAGTCACCTGAAAGTCTCATGCAGGAATTCAATATCCATAGGTTTCTCGATTTACTGAGGTCGGACAGTTTAATTTTGCACATTCAGCAAATCCGTTCCTTGGAATCCTTGAGAAAGCCCTACTACGAGGTGTTGCTGAGGATTCGTGACGGCAACAAAGATTCTTCGGCAGAGCGGTTAATCGAAGTGGCTGAAGTAGAAGGTTGGATCGAATTAATCGATCGAGAAGTTATTCGATCAACTTTTGCCTTCATTAACGAAAACAATAGCGGTTTTGCTTACAGCATTAATCTATCGGGAGATACAATCAGTCGCGACGATACATTGGTTCCCTTCATCACCAAATTAACGAAAGAGTTTGATATTTCGCCCCAAAATATCTGTTTTGAAATCACAGAACGGTCTAGATTATCTAGTTCAGGATCTGCAAGAAATAGGCTGAATCAGCTGCGTAAATTAGGTTATTCTATTGCATTAGATGATTTTGGAAGAGGCTATCTAGACTTTGACCTCTTACAAACATTGCGTCCTGAATTTGTTAAGATTGACGGGACTTTTGTTCGTGAACTAGCGAGCACTGATCAAGAAAAAGCGTCATACGCTCATGCGGTCTGTGCTGGAATTACTGAGATCTGTCGAACGCTGAACATCAAGACTGTGGCTGAATATGTTGAAACCGAGCAGGTTTTTGAAAAAGTGGCGGCGCTTAAAATTGACTACGCTCAGGGCTGGTTTATTCACCGTCCTGAATCGATCGCGGACAATGGAGGCGAACGGATTAAATTCAGAAAACAATTATGATCTCAACATCACTATCAAACTCCTGAATTTAATTAACAGAGATGCCTTTGGTCTTCTAGATTATATCTGTTGAATTTTTGTGATTTGTATGACCACCGCATTCACCCCGGATTCTTTCTTTGGCAATGCTTGGACTTGGGTGCCGTCTCACGACGACCACGGCGATCCAAATATTATTTCAGGGGTTCGCGTTATTACACACAGTATTTTGTGGCTGTTGCTCACGCGCAAAGGTGAAGATCCGATTCATCCCGATTTTGGGTTAGCGCCTCGACTATTTGATCCCCTATCTTCTTACGATCCTGAGTATTGGGTGTATAACGTAGAACAGGAAGTCAGTAAGTGGATCGCCGGAATTCAGACGTTTACCGTAAGGGTGTCTGGTTACGATGCGATTGATAACCAGCTTCAAACCGAAATCTATTTCACTCCAGAGTCTGAACCCTCGACTCATTTGCTAACGTTTCCTTACTACCAATATCAGGACGCGGTGTTGAATGGTAACTCAACTGCGTTCTTTTCGAGTCTCGCGCTCAAAGGTCAACTCTTCACCGGACTATGACACCCGAAATTCTCAAAGTGCTGCCTAGCAAAACTCCTCTCGCTTCCGCTCAATCTAATAAAAAATCTGACTTCACAGAGTTATTGCTTCAAGCTTTAGAGCCAGAAGTGTATAAAGCGGTTGTTCTGTCTAGCCCTCAAAGTAGCCCACCGTGCGAGAAGGCAACGTCAGAGGTTTGCCTATGGCTCAGAGAGAAAAACATAGGAAGTCGAGGCGCAGACCTAGAAATTAAAATCACCCCTCGAAGTGAACAGACCAGGCACTTTGCGAGCATTCACGCTCTGCAAGTGAACGTCGAAAGCCACAGGGATGCGATTCAACCCAGTGCGTCACTCCTATCTGACTGGGAGAAGCGGTGGCGAAGTGAAACGACTTATGCGCTAGGCTTTTGCCGTGATTCTGCAATCCCCGGAATGCTGCGGTCTCTCCGGCAAGCAACAGGCGCAGCAGAAACCGTTTCGGTCACGGTGAACCTAGTGCTACGGTTCACAAAGGGGCGGCTGAGCGGACAACAAATCTTTCAAGACCAAGGATGCAAACCGCATTAATCGGCTTCCAATAAACCCCCAGCAACGCCGTTCGGCTTGAGGTTGGGGGAATCTGCCCATAAATGTTAAAATGTACTTAGTGAGTAAGCATAAGACGCGCTTCAAAGTCTTGTGTATTGCTCTCGATCGCCGCCCCGCAGCATCTCCTCAGAAGATTTCTGCATTTCTATAGTCTGTAACGTGCGTCGATCGCCTCTATTCAGCGATCTCCTGTGACAACGGGAGATCGCCACATACTACTGCATTAAAACTATGAATCAAATTCCAATTTTCCCGCCGAGTGCGGGGAACACACTTGATTGCGTTGAGCTGATCAAGTGGACAAAAGACGACGAAGATATTGTGTTGAAGGGCGACACGATCGCCATCATAGAAGTGAATGGACAGCGAGTTTCGCTCAAGTCTCCGGTCGCAGGCCGCATCGCGGCTCAGCACTTTTTAGAGGGCGTAATGCTTGAACCTCACGTTCAAATCGGCATCATCGAAACCCGAGTCATTCTGGCTGACTGCTATACCGACGATCGTCAGCATGAGGCTCAGTTTGATGCGACAGATTGGTTTGAACAGGCAACCGATCAGGCAATTGAATCGCTGGTTGTGCGCCAGAGGACTGAGGAAGATGATGCCAGTGCAGTGGCGCTATGGTTTCGAGACCGAAACCCTAAAGTCACGGCAATGTTTGAGGAGATTGAACGGTTCGACAGCATCCAAGATTCTTATCAAGGCACGCTTGATTTTGAATGTTATGTTAGCGAACGGTCTCTTTTTGACTGGCTCAAAATTAATCGCCCTCGGTTGTTCAATCGGTTGACCTATGAGGACATTGAGTTGTCCTCACAAACGGCGACTCAAAGTCCAATCCTCGCGCCTGATGTTGACCCGCTGAAGCCGATCAAGTTTGTCCGATGGAAGAAGGGATTTGGCGATATCGTCTTGAAGGACAGCACGATCGCGATTGTGACGGTGAACGGACTGGAAAAAACCCTTTATTCTCCGGCTACGGGTCGCGTTGAGTTCCGATACATTGAAATGGGCGCAACGCTTGAACCCAAAGGTCAAATGGGTCTTATCGAAACGCAAGTCATTCCTGCGGAGTGTTACACCAGCGATCAACTCGGTGACACCTGGTTTGATGCGACCGAGTGGTTTGAACAGGCAACCGACGAAGAGATTCAAGACTTGGCTGCGTGCAATTGGGGTGGCGACAACCCCGCCGATGAGATAGCTCGGTTTTTCCGAGCGCGAAATCCCAAAGTTGAATCCGTGTTTGAGCACCTCAAAACGGCTAACGATCGGAGACGTTTCTACGAGGATGAGACTGGCTTTGAATGTCATATCGACGGATCTTCTGGCGTTAACTGGCTCAAAATTAATCGCCCTCAATTGTTCAATCGATTGACCCATGAGGAAATTATTGCTGACTGGTCAACGCCAATTCAACTTGACACTAGCGAAGACCAAGCAGCAACTGCAAACGCAGAGCCGCAGGTGTCAACGGCTGAAGCGGATGATTTTGACATCACAGAGTCCTATTGTGCCGAGTTTCTCAATGAAGCGCTCCGATCGCTATTTCGCCTCAGCGCGATCTCCAGCAACATTCAAGAATCAATTGCCGAGAAAAAAGCCGAGATCTTAGAGCTGTTGCAACGCAATCCCGACTCGTTGATTGAAGGCAATAGCTATGAAATTGAGGAAGGCTCAATCACCCTCCAGCGCCGCCGACAGTATCAAATTGATCCCGATACAGTTCGCGATCTGGTCTCAAGTGGTGATCTGCCGCTCAATCTTTTGGTTAACTTGGCGTTCCCCAATTCATCGGTTCAGAATGCTTCGGCATTGAAAACCGTCCTTGGCGAACAGCGGTTTAGTCAAGCTACGGCTGAGCGTTTGTCAGAGCCGTTCCTTACGGTCAAACCGTCGAAGCTCACAAAAAATCAAGTCGGTCAGGAGACTTTCGATTCGCCGCTCTCGATCGCTGCTGGAACCCTCTGCCAGACCCCATCTTAAACACAAGAAAACCCCTAGAATTCAATTCTAGGGGTTTTCTTGTGTCTTACTTCAACAGATAGTAGAAGTTGACTGGGTTTGCTAATAAGTACCCTGGCAGGCTGTTCACAGCCCACTGAGACAGGTCGCCCATCATACTGACAACATTGTCATCATCGACGAATGTCGCATCCCAAGGGTGGCGCTGATGCGCCTCTTGGACAAACTGCTGCAAGAACTGCCGACCGAAGTCAGCATCAGCGGCAATGAAATTTCCAATGTCCAGCGTTGTTATCCGACGTTCCCCTTCGGGAGCGCTGAATAGGTGATAGCCTCGTCGTAGATAGACATTTAAGCCTACCTCTTGCGAGATGTTTATCTCGTTTGGCTTCCAAAAAGGCGTGTCCATAAGCCAGAACGATGACCATTGCTTTTCATTGTTGAAAGTTGGACAGTTGACCCAGCTTTCAAATCGTCGCAACGCTTCCGATTGAACTTCTTCAATTGTAGGTGGCATCTTGGGCATGAGGAACATAG
>JAYUYI010000572.1:0-8235 GCA_043752545.1 Thermoleptolyngbya sp. | reverse complement strand
TTCAGCTCGATGGCCCCATCCCGCCCGATGCGCTGTGGGTGCGTCCCGGTCAGGCGTGGTTTGGCTCTATGAGTCAACGCTCAACCTCGGAGATCTCGGCCTCGGCTCCGGCTCACGATGCCTACCTGGCGCTATATCACGACCAGGGTCTAATTCCTGTGAAGCTGATGGCCTTCGACCGAGCCGTGAACACCACCATCGGCCTGCCGTTTGTCCGCACCTCCCCCGACCACGGCACCGCCTATGACATTGCAGGATTGGGCATCGCCGATGCCCGCAGCATGAGCGCCGCCATTCAGCTGGGTGCAGAATTAACCCAGCAACGCCTCGCCCGAGTGCGGTAGGGGCGATTCGGGTTAGTCCCGTTAATCAGTTTCGGGGAAACAGCGGTTGTTATACAAACTCATGGCCTTTTCGATGCCCTGCTTCAAACTCATCGACACCGCATCCTGCGCCAAATTCAGCACCCCCGCCAAAATCTCAGCTTCAGATTTAGCAAATTGCCCCAGCACATGGGAAACGGTGTCCTTGTCTTCCACAGCGGTAGTTCTGGGTTTACCAATGCCGAGGCGGAGCCGGGGGAAATTTTGGGTGCCTAGATGGGCGATCGCCGACTTCATGCCGTTGTGCCCTCCCGCAGAACCCGACAACCGCAGCCGCAGCTTGCCCAACGGCAAATCCATTTCGTCGTAAATGACTAATACCGACTCGGGGGGCAGTTTATACCAATCTGTGACCGCTCGAATCGATTGACCCGACAGATTCATAAAGGTCTGCGGCTTGAGTAAGCGAATCTTGCCTCGGTGGGCACCGATGCCTTCACCAAAAACGGCTTGAAACTTTTTGTGGTCTGACAGAGGAATTTGCCAGGACTTAGCCAGCTGATCGATCAACATAAAGCCCACATTGTGGCGGGTGCGATCGTACTTGGCTCCCGGATTACCCAACCCCACAATCAATTGAGGCACCACCGGAGTAGGAGGCGCAGTGTTCTCAGGCATGGGGCATGACTACCGGGATAAACGGATCACGAGATCAACGGAATCAATGGAACCAAAGCAAAATAGAACCGAGACTGTGTGAGGCGCTGGTAAAGATAGCCCCGGCCTATCGCTATTGAACGACGGCTAGCTTTAGACTTAGCTAGCTTTGCTGAGACGGACTAATCGCGTCGTCTTCAATGGGGGTAATAATTTCGGCATCGGTTGGAGTTGTAACCACTTCTGGCACCTTAGCCGACAGAGATTTCTGAGGGGTCTCTAGCTCTGCCTGCATCGGCTGGCTCAGGGTTTTTTCAATTTGTTCGGCTTCTTTCTTAAACTCATCTTGAAATTCTTTAGACGCTTCCTGGAAGCCTCGGATAGCCTTGCCCAAGCTGCGCCCAATCTCGGGTAGCTTTTTGGGGCCAAATACCAGCAATGCTAAAACCATAATCAGCCCCATTTCTGGCAGACCAATTCCAAAGATGTTCACGCGCCTTCCTCCAGCAACCCACTTAATCGGAGACTGATAGAATTCAGTGGGAGCTTGCGTTATCTCGCCTACTGCATCCAGTCTCCATGTTCTGTTCCCATTTAGTATAAGGAATCTGGTGTATTTCAGGGAAACCGTTTCGGGCGCACCGAATTAACCTGATGCAGCATTAATCTGATGCCGCTCAGAACTGACTGAATTTATCTAAAGATTGCCAATTCGTGGCCCAGAGCTATGCCCTCCTCTAAAAAATTCCCAATCTTACCTCGGTATCTGGCGGCGCGGTTACGGGTTTTGCAGCGCCCCAGTGTATGGCAGGCGGCGGCGGTACCGGCACTGGCTTTGCTGTTTGCCTCACTTTACTGGATGCGCCCTGCCTGGTTGGGGACGGTGGTAGGCGTTGGCTTGACTGCGCAGAGCGCGTATCGCCCCCAACCCCAGAGTGGTGCTAAGCCATCCGCTATCCCTGCGGCTTCCCCCACACCAACTTTCGACCCCGCCGATCTGGACATCGATACCCTGCCCAACCTAGGAACATTGGGGCTACCAGCGTCTCGCTCTAGCAACCCATCGCCGTCTCCGCTGCCCAACGGCAATACTCCTACGGGAGCATCGGTGTCGCGGCCTGTGACGCCTTTTCCCAGCTCGTTTCTGCCAGGTCGCGTAGCTCCGTCACCGTCTCTCAATCCGTTTTCCCCTAACTATTCGCCTAGCCTATCTGGCTCTAGCGCGATCGCCGGCCCTCCTACTGTCCCGTTGGGTGCCGTGCCGTTGGGAACGGGCGATCGCCCCTTGTCCACACCGTCCAATGCCAGTCCGGTCGGCGGCACTAACGGCTCGACTGCATCCCCAGCCCCGAACCCTGCCGTCCATCCTCTAGAGTCGGCCTTGCAGCGGCAAGGAACGCCAAGTCCGCAGGGGAATGCCAGCACGCCTTTGCTGCCTGGAGCGGGATTACCTGGGGTGGGGCAGTCGGCAGGGGGCGATCGCCGTGCTCCTGCTAGCACTCCCCGTCTGTCGCCCACCCTTCCGGGTCAAAGTCCGTCTGGCTCCTATGCCCCGCGCACCTCACCGCCACTCGGTAGCACAGGCTATACCCTGCCATCGGGCGGCCAAACGGCTCCTCTCCAGTCGTTGCCGCTAGGGGGAAATATGCCCACAACAGGGTTGCCGCTGGTGCCACTACAGCCTGGGAGTGCCAACTCAGGGGGTGGGCAAAACAGCTCGGGGGCAGCTCGGCCTCAATTTGGCAACGGCAGCTTCTATACGGCACCTCCCACCAATGGCGGGGCAGGAGGTGCCGCAGATCCAGAACCACCACCCTTTTCTTCCTCTGACCAACGGGGTCGAAATGGGCAGATCAACACGTTCTCCAATCCTTGAAGAGGACTTTTCTGACGTGATTTAGCGCCAGGTGATGATTTAGCGCCAGGTTAGAAGTGGCGGATGATGGCGTCGGCAAACTCAGAGCACTTCAGCGGTGGCTCGACTGGGGGTTCCATCAAGCGAGCCAGGTCATAGGTGACCTCACGGCTAGAAATAGCGTCACCGATCCCTTTTTTGATCAGGTCGGCGGCTTCCTGCCAGCCCATATATTCCAGCATCATCACCCCTGAAAGAATCACAGAACCGGGGTTGATCCGATCTAGCCCAGCATGTTTGGGAGCGGTGCCGTGGGTCGCTTCAAAGATGGCCGACGAGTCGCCGATGTTGGCACCAGGCCCCATGCCCAGCCCGCCGACGATTGCCGCCGCCGCATCAGACAGGTAATCGCCGTTCAGGTTCATTGTTGCCAGAATGGAATATTCATCAGGGCGAGTTTGAATTTGCTGGAAAATGCTGTCGGCAATTCGATCATTCACCATGATCTTTTCTTTCCATTGACCGCTGCCATGGGTAGCCCAGATGGACGCTAGAACTGCTTCGACCTCGCGGCAAATTTGCTGTTTTTTCTCAGGCGTGAGCGCGTCATAGCCCGGTTCAATCATGCGGGCGTTGTCTTCCATACTGAGGTCGGGCGTTTTCTCTTTGTTGCCCAAAATCCACGATTCGCGCTCGGTAATGCACTCTGCCCGAAATTCATTTACCGCCACCTCGTAACCCCAGTCGCGGAAGGCTCCTTCGGTATATTTCATGATGTTGCCCTTGTGGACGAGTGTCACCATTTGCTTGGCTTTGGGCAATCGCAGGGCGTGGCGAATGGCGCGGCGTACCAGCCGTTGCGATCCAGTTTTGCTGATCGGTTTGATGCCAATCCCCGAATCTAGCGGAATCCGCTTTTTGCCATGTTCAGGGGTGGCCGGAATTAGCTCTTCGTTGAGAATTTTGATCAGGCGATCGCCAATTTCACTGCCTTGCTTCCACTCAATCCCGAGATAAATATCTTCAGTATTTTCACGGTAAATAATCACATCGAGCTTTTCGGGCGTTTTGTGGGGAGAAGGGGTGCCCGCATAGTAGGTACAGGGGCGGATACAGGTATAGAGGTCAAAAATCTGTCGCAGCGCCACATTCAGCGATCGAATGCCGCCACCAATCGGCGTAGTCAGTGGCCCCTTGATGGCCACACCGTATTCCTTAATTGCGGTGAGGGTATCTTCCGGCAAGTATTGGTAGGTGCCGTACTGCTCGCAGGCTTCATCTCCAGCATAAATTTTGAACCAAACAATCTGGCGTGTGCCCCCATAGGCCGCCTTTACCGCCGCATCAAATACTTTTTGGGCAGCAGGCCAAATATCTACCCCAGTGCCATCGCCTTGAATAAAGGGAATGATAGGGTCATTGGGGACAATTGGCTCTCCGGCTTTGAACGTGATGTGAGATCCCACAGTCGGGGGAGTGATTTTTTCATACATACTTTATGCGACTCCTGCTTGACAACCTGCAGCGAAGGGCACGCAGCCCAAAGCATAACTGTCCACTCTGGCAAAAACATGGTTACATGGATGTCCATAGCAGACAATCAATTCAATCTCAATACAACTTCAACGCAAATCATCAGCTATCGTAATCGGTATGACCCGGCTTAACGAGTTTGGGGCTGATGGATGTTCAAGGGGTCTATCTCTAAGCAGTTTATATGGAACCAGTTCAGATTCAATCAGTTCAGACTGCTCAGGTTCTGCTCTGCCGTGGGGCACGCACTCCTACCCCATAACCAGCGACATCAGCTAAGCTAGACCCCCCACGGATTTTTATAAATATTTTTTTGAAGGTTTTTTTGAAGGATCTGGCCAAAAAAATAACTGTCCTGGTCTTGTACCCTACCTCCCGAAAAAGGTAAGGATAGATTCAGGTCACAGATCCACCAACCCTGTCCGATTAATGCACAGCACAAATTGTGCAATCTCATGATTGAAGTCATCACTAAACGAAAAAGATCACTAAAAAGGAGCAGCAAGCAACTATTTAACGATTGATTTTGCATATAGTTTTAGAATTCTTACGAGATTTCGCTAGTTTGTTTGGCAATGATTGATGGTCAAAGTTATTGAAAAAGCGTCTATTGCTCAATGTCAGGTAGTAGCCGCCTAGGAGTTTGAATGAAGAGGATTTTGATCGTTGATGATGATGTGACCCTGAGAACGGCTCTGACGCGCTATTTGCAAACTCGGGGCTATATGGTGTGTGAAGCTCGCTCAGGGGTTGAGGGGTTAAGCCAGTTTGAGCAAACATCGCCCGATTTGGTCGTATCAGATGTGATGATGCCAGAAATGGACGGGCTGGAATTTTGCCGCCGGTTACGGGCTACGCGCGCTGGACAATTGGTACCGTTTATTTTTCTGTCTAGCCGTAAGGATGTTGATGATCGGATTCAGGGGCACCAAACTGGAGCGGATGACTATTTAGCCAAGCCGTTTGAGCTAAAGGAACTGATTGCAAAAATTGAAGCTCAGTTGGAGCGATCGCGTCGGCTCAATTCTGAGATCATTCGCTTGATGCAGCAGCAGCAATCTACCCTCCAACCGCTTGAGCCGGCTCCAGTCGATCCCATTCCGCTGGTGCCACTGCCGCTGACTCCGGCGGAGGAAAAGGTGTTTTGGGAAGTGATTCAGGGCTATACCAATAAGCAAATTGGCGATCGCCTGTTTGTCAGTCCGCGTACGGTGCAAACCCATCTCAGCAATATTCTTGGCAAACTCGAATTAGAAAATCGCTCTCAGCTAATCCGGTATGCCTTTGAGCGGGGCTATCGTCCGTCAGCAGAACGTAACGGCAAACGGGAATGATCTGACAGGCGTGACCCCAAACTCATTATTATTGAGGGTATCTACGGATCATCCACTTTCTCGACATGCTTGGGATTTTTTCTCTCTTTGACCTGCAACAGGCAATCGCCGCCCACCCAGAGCAATGGCGACCGCTGGTGTTCACCAATGGCTGTTTTGACTTAATCCATGCCGGACATGTCCGCTATTTGCAGGCAGCACGGAAATTGGGGCGATCGCTAATTGTGGGACTCAATAGCGATGATTCTGTGCGCACAATCAAACCAGCTCAAGCGGGAGCACCGCCGCGTCCGATTAACCCGGAAGCCCAGCGGGCAGAGGTGTTAGCCGCGCTGAAGCCAGTCGATGGCGTAATTATTTTTGACGAACATACGGCGATCGACCTGATTGCCGCCCTCCAGCCCGACATTTATGTCAAAGGCGGCGACTACACCATCGACTCGCTGCCCGAAGCCGCTACCGTTCAAGCCTATGGCGGTCGGATTGAGCTAATTACCGTAGAAGTGCCGAGTTCGACCACCGCGATGATTCAGCGCATTCTCAACACAGTTTGAGCGAATTCACCCGGTTTAATTGGATAATAGATAATAGATAACGCGATGTGCAACTTTCCCGAACCGCCCATTCTACGAGAAGCAAGCTACACCCCTTTCTTGAATGCCCTTTGGGCTATACCCCTCTCCCAGAGTGGGAGAGGGGCTAAAGGCAGGCTCAGTTCCCCTGCTCTCCTTGTGGGAGAAGGGGTTAGGGGATGAGGGGAAATCTTAATTGCACATGGCGTTAGATAAGAAACAGAGATGAGTCTCATCCTTCACACCAGGGCAATGCAGGCGCAGCGTCTGCCGCCCCAAGTTTAGAATCCAAAGTCCGGTGCAGTTTTTAACTCATGGATGACGTGCAAGCCAATCTAAGCAACTTAGCCGCTAACGAACCTGCTTTCGTAGAACCCAGCTCGGCTGACTTTATTGCAGATTTTCTGACCTCGCTCAACTCTGAGACTGAGAAAAATCAGATGCAGTTGATTCAATCGATCGCCACCAAAGGGGACGATGGGTTAGCCGCCATCATGAGTTTTTTGGCAGAACGGCGCAGCCAGCCGCCAACCCCACTGGATGGCAAAGCCTATCAACTGTTGGTGGCCGCCAACACCCCGAGCGTTCAAGAATCTTTGCAGGCGCAGTTTCCCCACGGACTGGTTACCCTCGTCACCCAGCGCAATATCGACTACGCTCCTCTGCAAGCCCTGCTCGCCGCGCAAGATTTTCAAGCGGCTGATCGCGTCACATTGGAAAAGCTCTGTGAACTAGCGGGCGGTGCCGCCCTGCAGCGGCGCTGGGTTTACTTTAGCCAGGTGACCAGTTTCCCCATCGATGATCTACGCACCCTCGATACCCTGTGGCAGGTCTATTCGGAAGGGAAATTTGGCTTTTCGGTGCAGCGCGATTTGTGGCTGGCTATGGGCAAAAACTGGGAAAAGCTCTGGTCGCTGATCGGCTGGAAACAGGGTAACGCCTGGACGCGCTACCCCAACGAATTTACTTGGGATCTAACGGCTCCAAAAGGGCATCTGCCGCTGTCGAATCAGCTGCGAGGTGTTCGGGTCATTTCGTCGTTGCTCAACCATCCTGCCTGGACAAAGTAAAGATGATATCTAAATAAGGGTGATGTCTAACCTTGAGTTCGGTTGAGAATTTGGTCGAGAATGCGCGTCTTCAGTTCGGTAAAGGCAACGCTGGCGGGGTTACGGGGATGGGGGAGCTGAATTGGCAAGTCTAGGGTGATGCTACCCGCTTCAATCACCAAGACGCGATCGCCCAAATACACGGCCTCTTCCACATCATGCGTTACCAAAACCGCCGTAAACCGCTGATCTTGCCACAGCCGATGAATCAGCTGCTGCATTTCTAGCCGGGTGAGTGCGTCAAGTGCTCCCAGCGGTTCATCCAATAGCAACAGCTGCGGCTGACTGACCAGCGCCCGCGCCAACGCGACCCGCTGCCGCTGCCCACCCGACAGCACCGTCGTCCAATCCTGGAGGCGATCGCCCAACCCCACCTGTTGCAGCGCCCATTCTCCCCGCTCTTGCCCCTGATGCCGCAAGCCCAGCGTTACGTTGTCTAGCACCCGTCGCCACGGCAACAGCCGCGCATCTTGAAACATCACCCGAGCCACCGGGTTTAACCCCTGCAATGGTTGCCCGTCTAGCACAACCTGACCCGTCGTCGGCGGTTCTAGCCCAGCCAGCAGCCGCAACAGCGTGCTCTTACCGCAGCCGCTACGACCGACAATACTGACAAACTCACCCGGTGCCACGTCCAGGCTAATGTCCTGCAACACCGTCAGATCGCCAAAGGTTTTACCCAACTGGTGCAATTGAAGCTGCGTTCCATAGTGAGCACCAGGCCGAGTATAAGCAGCGATCGCCCGTTCCATCGTATTCATAGTCCTATCCTTTCTCCCTTAAGTGCCAACCCCATATCGCTCCAGCCTTAAACCCATACCAAATTAAATTGAGATTGCGGCAGATGGGAGG
>JAYUYI010000571.1:0-8238 GCA_043752545.1 Thermoleptolyngbya sp. | reverse complement strand
GATGTTGAAGGATTGCCACCCAGCCTACTAGCCCAAGCGGCACAGGCAGCTCGCGCCGCAGGCGATGAGACCGCCACTCCCGATGCAGGTCCCTGGCTGATCACGCTAGATATCCCTAGCTACTTGCCCTTTATGCAGCACAGCAGCCGCCGCGATCTGCGAGAAGTGCTCTATCGCGCCTACATCACCCGCGCCGCGTCCGGAGAACTCGATAACCAGCCGGTGATCGATCGCATTCTCACCTTGCGTCAAGAAATGGCTAACCTGTTAGGGTACGGCAGCTATGCCGAACTCAGCTTGGCCAGTAAAATGGCTCCCAATGTAGCTGCCGTAGATGCCCTATTAGAATCGCTGCGAGCGGCTAGCTACACTGCCGCCCAGCAAGATTTAGACACCCTGTGCGACTTTGCCCGCAGCCAGGGTGCTGCCGAAGCAGACGACCTGCAACCCTGGGATGTCACCTTTTGGGCAGAACGAATGCGAGAACAAACGTATGCGCTCAATGCCGAAGCCCTGCGTCCCTATTTCCCGTTAGAGCGGGTTCTAGAGGGGCTGTTTGGCTTAGCCAACCGGATTTTTGGCATTACAATTACCTCGGCAGATGGGGAAGCTGCGGTCTGGCATCCCGACGTGCGCTACTTCCGCGTGGCCGATGAAACTGGAGCGGCGATCGCCTACTTCTACCTTGATCCTTACAGCCGCCCAGCCGAAAAGCGGGGTGGAGCCTGGATGGATTACTGCATCAACCGAGCCAAGCAAATTGAAAACGGCGTGGCGACCGTCCGCTTGCCGGTGGCTTACTTGGTCTGCAACCAAACACCTCCGGTAGACGGCAAACCTAGCCTGATGACCTTCAACGAAGTGGAAACCCTGTTTCATGAATTTGGCCACGGCCTACAGCACATGCTGACGACCGTGGACTACACCAGTGCCGCCGGGATCCACAATGTGGAATGGGACGCGGTGGAGCTGCCCAGTCAGTTCATGGAAAACTGGTGCTACGACCGTGCCACTCTATTTAGCTTGGCGCAGCATTACGAAACCGGTGAACCATTGCCAGAATCGGATTATCAAAAACTGCTGGCGGCACGTAACTTCATGAGCGGCAGCGGCATGTTGCGGCAGCTGCACTTTAGCCTGGTAGACATTGAGCTGCACCATCGCTACCAGCCCGGTGGCAGTGAAACGGCCAAGGACGTGCGCAACCGCCTAGCGCAAACTACTACGGTGATGCTGCCCCTGCCCGAAGATGCTTTTCTCTGCGCCTTTGGCCATATTTTTGCGGGAGGCTATGCCGCAGGCTACTACAGCTACAAGTGGGCAGAAGTACTCAGCGCTGATGCGTTTTCGGCCTTTGAGGAAGCGGGGCTAGAGGATGAAGCGGCGATCGCCCAAACGGGTAGACGGTTCCGTGCCACGGTGCTCTCTCTGGGCGGCAGTCAACATCCGATGGAGGTATTCAAAGCCTTCCGAGGCCGCGAACCCGATACCACGGCTCTGTTGCGGCACAATGGGCTAGCCGCGTAGGGTTCTGTTTGTGTAGTAGGGGGCGGTTCGAGAACCGCCCCTACTCCTTACCGCAAATAGCTAGCCCAGGAGGTTTCAACCACTTCAGCAGACCCATACCAGCGCTTGCCCGGTTTGGGAGAATGCAGCACATCGTCCAGCGTCAGGTTTTTGGCATTGTCGAGGTGGGCGGCGGTAATGGGAGTAATGCCATCACCCCAGCATTGCCCTGTGCCGCAGGTGATCTCATAGCTGCTGTAGGCAAACCAGTTCCCGAGGCGGCGATCGCCATACACGGCCTTGCCTGCTACGCAAACATAGTGAACCTGCGGATAAAACGCCCCCGGATAGTTGTCCTTGACAAAGTCCAGATTGCGTTTTGTCCAGCGCTCTTGGCTGACGTGGGGCGTGCCTAGTGTCACCAGGGTCGATACGGTGGGGTGGGCTTTCCACAGACACTGCTGATGGCGATCGCCGGGATGCACGTCATAGGGAATTTCGCCGAGATAAATCCGCGCAATCCAGCCCCCGGCAGAATGGCCCACTAAGTTGATGCGATCGCTCCCCGTTTGCTCCATCACCTGCCTCACGGTCTGATCCAATGCCGCCAAAATGGGTCGCATCGAACGCCCGCCGATTGTGGGTAACCAATCTCGGCGCTGCAACGCTACCGTAACGGCGGGTATTCCCAAGGCGGCCAATGCCACCTCCATCTCACGATAGGGGGCAGCATTAGCCAAATATCCAGGCAAAATGACGGTCGGCAGCGGCATAAAAAGGCGTTAAGTGGCAGGAGATAGAAAACTTAAAACTGACTCATGCCTAAACCGGAGCCACGACTGACATTTGTTTTTCGAGCAGCAGCTTAGACCGTTTGACCAGTTCGGGCACTGGCACCGGATAATCTCCGGTAAAACAGGCGGAGCAGAAACTATTGGTATCGACTTGGGTGGCTTCTAGCATCCCTTCCCAGCTGAGATATGCTAGCGAATCTACCCCGATTTGTTCGCCAATTGCTGCAACCGACTTGGTCGCTCCAATCAGCTGATCTTGGCTGTCAGTATCAATGCCATAGAAGCAGGGATGAGTGACAGGCGGTGACGAAATTCGCATGTGCACTTCGAGCGCTCCCGCATCGCGCAGCGCTTTTACCAGTTTGCGGCTGGTGGTGCCCCGCACAATTGAGTCATCTACCACCAGCACCCGTTTGCCCGCTAGCACATCTCGCAAGGGGTTGAGCTTCATCCGGATCCCAGACTCGCGCATACTTTGGGTGGGTTGAATGAAGGTGCGCCCGACGTAGCGGTTTTTAATTAAGCCTTCAGCATAGAGGATGCCCGATGCCTGGGAGTAGCCGATCGCGGCTGGAATCCCAGAGTCGGGAACACCCATGACCAGATCGACATCGACCGGGTTTTCTAATGCCAGCTGGCGACCCAGCCGCAATCGGTAGCTGTACAGGCTTTCCTCATGCATAATGCTATCGGGCCTGGCAAAGTAAATCATCTCAAAAATGCACAGCTTGCGCGTTTCGGGGGCTGCCCACCGGAATGACTCTAACCCCTGCTCGGTAATCCACACCAGTTCGCCAGGAGCGACATCTCGCACGTAGTCTGCGCCAATAATGTCTAAACCGCAGGTTTCTGAGGCAATCACATAGCGCGGAATGCCGTGGGTGTCTTCGTTGAGCAAAACGCCAATTACTAAGGGGCGAATGCCATTGGGGTCGCGGGTGGCAATTAGTCCAGCAGGGGTGCCGATCGCCAAACTAAAGGCTCCTTTGCAGCGCTGAAACGCACTCTTGGCCGCGTCTAGCCAGCCCTGTCCGGCATCAACCGCTTCGGCGATCGCCAACGCAATCAGCTCTGAGTCCGTGGTCGTCAACAGTTGCAAATTGACATTAGACGAGAGCAATTCCTCGCGCAGCGCCGACGCATTCACCAGGTTGCCATTGTGCGCCAGCGCCAATGCCCCTAGCCGCGTGGGTACTACCGCTGGCTGAGCATTGACCACTCGACTCGACCCAGTTGTGGAGTAGCGGGTGTGGCCTACCGCTAAATCACCCACAAGCTTCTGCAAAATCTGCTCACTAAATACCTGAGACACCAGCCCCATATCTTTGTGCAGGTGAACCTGAAGGTCAGCAGTGGGAGCCGCATTCAGATACTGGCTGGCGTCGCCGATGGACATCCCTTCAAAGGTGGCAATCCCCGCCGATTCTTGCCCTCGATGCTGCAAGGCATACAATCCAAAATAGGTTAGCTTCGCTACCCCTTCACCGGGCGCATAAACCCCAAACACACCACAGGCTTCTTCGGGCTTATCTGGACGAGAGGCATCTAGGTCACTCTCGACTTGACCAGAGCACTGATTATCAGGATGAGGGCAATCTGCAAAATCAGGTATCTCAAGCATCATGGATGATTTAGCTCCGGGTCTGGTAAGTAAGCACCACATCAATATCAATACTAAATTTATTAAGTTTTTAATCGCTTCTTAATATTCCCACATGAATGAGGTCATGGAAGGCAAAATCTAAAAAATACAGCCATCTAACCGACGCTGTAGACTCTGATCTCCTCATTGCTGCACAAGATGCAGTATCGTCCTAACCTCAAAAAAACCTAGAGCGCTAAACGCCGTTCAATGGCAGTTGACCAGCGATCGCCCATATCCGCTATGCTAGCGCTAATCAAGGGGGAGCCACTGACGTTTACGAGCGATAGTGGCGTGATCTCCGATCCCACCCGCCCCAGTTGCTGCCAAGTCCCGTCTAATTGGTCAGTGAGGTAGGCTTCCCACGCGGCCACCTGATCGGGGGCGATCGACACAAGGATGCGGGCGCTGCCTTCGCCAAACAGCAGCGTATCGAGCCGATCAGCGTTGGGTTCAAGGGTCTCGACAGCGGGTTGAGCAGTGCTGTGTTCCGTATCTACTGCCAGCGTCATCTCCGCTCCTCGTCCGCCGCTAATGCAGCATTCTGCCAAGGCTACGGCTAGCCCTCCTTCAGCGCAGTCATGGGCAGAGCGCACCCAGCCCCGCCGAATCCCCTCACGACAGGCGGCTTGAACTCGGCGCTCCCGCTCAAAATCGACGACGGGCGGCATTCCCGCCACCGTGTTGTGAATTACAGCCAGATACTCGGACGCGCCCAGTGTCAGCCCGGTTTGTAGGTGACCCAGCAGATAGATCACGTCGCCTTCAGCCTGCCAACCCTGCCCCACGGTTTTACTCACATCGGGGACAAGTCCCACCATGCCTACCACGGGGGTCGGGTAAATCGGGGTAGGTTTGCCCTCAGAGTCTAGGGTTTCGTTGTAGAGCGAGACGTTGCCACCTGTGACGGGTGTATTCAACTCGCGGCAGGCGGCGGCAATGCCACGACAGGCTTCAGATAGTTGCCAATAGCCAATTGGGTTTTCGGGGCTACCAAAATTGAGGTTGTCGGTGACGGCTAGCGGATCTGCCCCGACGCAGCTGAGGTTGCGGGCAGCTTCAGCGACGGCCATTTTGGCTCCTTCATAGGGATTGAGGTAAACGTAGCGGGCGTTGCAATCGACGGTGGCGGCGACGCCCGTTTGGAAGGATGAAGGATGAAGGGTGAAGGATGAATCAGACGTTGGGATGGGGCTGTTTGTACCCAGTTGGGGGCGGAGACGGATGATGGTCGCATCCGCGTCGCCGGGGAGAAGCAGCGTGTTGTTTTGGACTTGCTGGTCGTATTGGCGGTAGACCCAGCGTTTGGAAGCGATGGTGGGGCTGTCGAGTAGGGTGAGCAGTACGTCGCTCCAAGACAGGAGGCGCTCCGCGCTCCGCGCCGGCACGCCACCGCCCACTGTGATCCCTGCAGTTGTGCTATCTGGTAAATCCGTAGCACTCCAAGCCCAGGCGCTGCGGGCATAGGCAGGAGGTTCTGCCAGTAGAGCGTGGTGGTAGATGGGGGTATTATCAGACAGAGCCGTGGCTGGAATTTCGGCAGCGACTGCACCTTGAAACAGGATCCGGACAATCGGGTCGGCAATCACGGTGCCCGCGACGACGGCCTGTAGCCCCCAGCGATGGAAAATATCGATCAGTTCTTGCTCTCGTCCGGCGATCGCCACAAACAGCATGCGCTCCTGCGACTCTGACAGCAGATACTCGTAGGGCACCATCCCGGTCTCGCGGACAGGAATTTTGTCGAGGTCTAGCTCAATCCCAACACCACCCTTCGCCGCCATCTCCGAGGTCGAACAAGTCAGTCCAGCCGCTCCCATATCTTGCGCAGCGACGACAGCTCCGGTCTTAAACGCTTCTAAGCAGGCTTCGATCAACGATTTTTCTAGAAACGGATCGCCAACTTGCACCGCAGGGCGATCGTCCATGGACGCATCACTCAGCTCGGCGCTGGCAAAACTGGCTCCACCCATGCCGTCCCGTCCGGTCGTAGACCCGACGTAGAGGACTGGATTGCCGATGCCTGCTGCCCCCGACTTGACGATGTCTGAGGTTTCCATCAATCCCAGCGCCATCGCATTAACCAGCGGGTTCCCCGAGTAGGCCGGATCAAAATAGACCTCCCCACCCACCGTTGGCACCCCGACGCAGTTGCCGTAGTGGGCAATTCCGGCCACAACGCCGCCAAATAACCGCCGCGTCCGGGCATCATTTAAATCCCCAAAGCGCAGCGAATTGAGGATGGCGATCGGGCGTGCCCCCATCGTAAAAATGTCGCGCAAAATGCCACCTACCCCAGTAGCGGCACCTTGAAACGGTTCTACGGCAGACGGGTGGTTGTGCGATTCAATTTTGAAGGCCAACTGTAGCCCATCGCCCAAATCCACAACGCCCGCATTTTCACCTGGCCCTACCAAAATGCGATCGCCCGTGGTCGGAAACTGCTTCAGCAGCGGTCGAGAATTCTTGTAGCAGCAGTGCTCTGACCACATCACCCCAAACATGCCCATCTCTGCCCGGTTAGGGTGACGTCCCAACCGACGCACAATATCCTCATATTCCTCGGGCTTTAGCCCTTCAGCGGCAATCTCTTGAGGTGAAAAAGGAGCAGAGGACGTGACAGACATGGTAGACCCAATAAAAGCATGACAAGCTCAATTCTAGAGCGAAGGCTTGGGTGGAACGCCACTTCTATTCAAGAAAAGCCCATAGTATCGAAAGATTCTAAAGATTAAAGCCTCATAAATCGAAATAAAAGTCTAAAAACAAACGCAAAAGCCCAAAAACCTATGCCGACTAAAGTACAGACGGCCTAGATTTTTGGGCTTTCGCTTGTCACGGTTACTAAATTTAGCGAACTAATTTAGCGGACTAGTGGGGCTAGCCGGTATCTGGTCACCCTAGCGCCCTAGCGCCGGGAGCCGCTGCCAAAACCGATGGGGTTTTGAGGCGCTAGGCTTAGCCGTCGGAGCAGGCGCGGTCATTGCCGACATCAGTGCTTTCCAGGTATGGAGACAAACGATACCGCTAGGTTTCAGACTGTGGCGCTGCTGAAACGCGATCGCCGCTTGCTGAGTTTTGTCGCCAAATAGCCCATCCGATTGCAGGTCATAGTCTAGCGCTTTCAACAATTTTTGTAAGCGATAAACATCTGCACCGGTATGCCCCCAGCGCAGAGGGCGAGTACCCGGCTGAACGGTATTTTTTAAGGCGACCCAGGTATGCGAATCGACAATGCCGTCCATTCGTAGCCCTTGGCGCTTTTGATATGATTTGACGGCAACTTCGGTCATCCAGCCAAAATCGCCATCCACTTTGATCGTGTAGCCGTGAGCACAAAGCAGCTCTTGCATTTCAGCAACGGTATGTCCCTTATCCCAAGGATATAAACACGGAACGGTAGGTTTGACTGGGGTGGCAGAAGCGATCGCCTGCCCTTTGTCGATTGTCATCATCATAGACCTCCTGTCCTGGGTATGGGACGAATAGATTGTGTACCTTCGCTACACCACGGTTAGACGAGCTAAGCCCTTCAGCCGATTGGTAGCTTTTGTTTCATAGATAGATATTGAGTTTCCTCATTACGAAAACAATGCTAGAACAGCACCAGAAGACTCCAGCGTACTTTTAGCATAAAATGGCCTGCGGTTAACCGCCTCACCAGAAAGAATCATTAAGATTCCTCCGTATGGGTGATCATACCGTGAGAGTACCCGCTCAAACGAAGAAGATTGAGGTAGTTCTTGAAAGATTATTAGACTGATTTTGAAATGATGAAGCTGATGGGAAGGGCAGCTCCAGCAGCGTCATACACCATACCGTTGAGGGTCAAACAGCCTGAGTTCTCTAGCCACCTGCTCTCTGATTAGGTGGCATTGCCCCATACTTGACCTCCAGGGTGCAAACAGGCGTCTCTTAGCCCATTTTCAGCCTCAGTCAGATTACCGGGAGGGGTAGCAGCCCTCTTTACGAGGCAGATAGTTTTTGGTAAAACCTTTTCCAGAATAATTATTTTCTCTAGGTTTAGTCTTGGGGCATTTTGTTTATGAAAGAATGTTGAAGTTTAGATTTTTATTAGTTATCTTCTGTTTCTCAGTACTATAGCTTCTAGTGGCTCAGGCTAAATTAGGATAAGGTGTGGGTACGTAATCTGCAAAATCATGAATGAGCTGGCAAAATCATGACTGACCATGTGGTTTAGCTAGCATCCTGTAGTGGCCATTAATAGCGGCGCTTGCCTCAACCCTTGCTATAGTTTGTCTAGGTTACCCTCGGTTTTAGCCAAGCTGGCAATAG
>JAYUYI010000570.1:0-3346 GCA_043752545.1 Thermoleptolyngbya sp. | reverse complement strand
GGTCAGATGCTGCTTTTGCCTGCTGAATTAAATCTCCCAACTCAGCATAGGCGTAGGGAGCAACTTGTACCACTACGCCTTGATGGTTCGCTCCATTGGTCAAATGATCGAGGCGGCGCGGTTCAACTTCATCGATTACCGCTCCGTTGGCCTTCGCCTGCATGATCAAGGTGTGGAACCGGGGATCGTAGCGGTATTTGGGCAAAATCCAAATGCGATTGAGTTGGCGATCGCCCTCTAATGCGGCTAGAACCGTATGCCGACCATAGATTAAATCGGGGTTGGCATCTTCAAGATCACCATCACTAGAGAACTCGTCTGAGGGGGTAGAGTCAGGCGCAAACTCGTTGGCAGGAGGCGCGAACATCTTGCGTTTGCGCGAATAGGGATCTTGGCCGCTAGGAGCGCGTCGAGCTCTAGGGGCCGACTGGCCACCTTCGCCATAGCTCTCACGCCGCGCTTTGGGGGCAGGGCGTGTCCCATCGGCATAGATAGCAGGCGATCGCCGCGCCCGTGGAGCCGACTGGCCGCCCTCGCCATAGCTCTCTGAACGGCGCGCCCGTGGAGCCGACTGGCCGCCTTCGCCATAGCTCTCTGAACGCCGTGCCTTGGGTGCGGGGCGACTGCCATCTCGATAGCTGGGGGATTCTGACACCGATCGCTTGGCAAACCGTCGGGCTTTCGGTGCCGAATGCCGACTTTCCCCGCCGCTGCCGCCGCCATCACCGTTGCCATCACTATAGGCGTCCGAGCGGTAGTCTTCTGAGCGGTAGTCTTCTGAGCGATTGGCGCGGGGAGTGGGACGCTGATCGGCTCCAGACGCTCTGTCATTGCCTGGAGTTCGTCTGGCTCTGGGTGCTGAACGATCCCCATGGCCAAATTCTTCTGCTCGTCTTTCTTTGCGAGTTGGGCGCGGGCTGTCACTGCCTGCATCTCCTCGTCCGGTTCGAGGTGCAGGGCGATCGCTGTAGCTGCGCTCAGAATTATTGCGATCGCCATAGCTGCGATCGGAATTATTATGATTTCGATCAGGTTTATTGCGACCGTTATCGCGATATCCGGTGGAGCGATCTCCTGAGGGGCGATCGCTTCTAGATGTGGGGCGATCGCTGAAGCGCTCGGGTCGGGTATCCCCATAGTCGGACGGCTGTGACCGTTTGACAGACCCTCTTTTGCCCGTTGAAGGCTTCGGCTTTGGTTGGCCTTGCCCTTTCCGAGGGGGCTGTCCCTGAAAATTTCCACCGCGATCTCTAGCAGCCATTGTCATAGTCTCCTGACTCAGTGTGTTGTCCCAGACTGTTCTTAATTTCAGACTGTTATTGTGCCAGGTACGTTTAGACAGGCAAGCTTCGGTCCGGGCTAATCCAGCATACAAGAGCTAAGGCAGGATCGTGTACAGTTACAAAATCCCTGGAGTTCTTTTTGGATGTTGTCTAGGATACGGGTCAGCCTGGTAATTTACGTGGCAATTGTAAACTGCCCCCACTAACCTATAGCTGCTCTAGCCCGTCGAGCTTCGGTTCAAAGCACAGCATCGATAGCAGTTCGGTGAGGCGAGCAGGATTGGTTAGATAGAGGTAGCCAAGCAGTGTTTCTAAACTGGTTGCCTGCTGATAAATCTCTGGATCGACTCGTTTGGGTCCACGGGCAGCGGCATTGCGCCCTCGTTTCAAAATCTCTAGCTCATCGACGGTTAAGCACGGATGCAGCGATCGCAAATAGCGCGCCTGACTTTCGGCTCGTACCTGAGCAACTACCTGCTCGTGATAAGCCTGAATCCGTTTTGGCGGCAGCAAACAGCGCGTACGAACATGCAGCTCATAAACTGCATCGCCAATGTAGGCCAGTGCAGCAGGTGATAACCGCTGCACTTCACTTCCGGAGACAAGTTGTGTCGGCTGATCAAGGCCGTTTGACATGCTCCAAAGCAGCCTCGACGCTAGGCTGAAGCTTGAAGAACTGCTCCAAACGCACCATTTTGACCGTTTGCATCACTCTTGGATTGGTAATGAGCTGCAAACTGCCACCTGAACTTTGAATTTTTTTCGCAATCTGGACAAGTGCGCCAATGCCAGAGCTGTCGATAAAGTCTATTTGAGACAGATCCAAAATAATGTTGAAGGGGCCTTCCTCCACACATTTATCTAGCACTTTACGGAAAGTAGGTTCCGAGAATGCATCCAACAGACCGGCAAGACGAAATAGCTGGCAATTATCTCGGGTTTCGCGAGTGCCTCTTAAGCTAACGGTTAAAGCAAGTGTTTCAGGAATAGACTCCTCCTGGCTGATGGATCTCAGCAGTATAGTGGTAAATTGAGGCTTAAGTATAGTTGGTTGTGAGTTGGCAGTCAACGGGCTATCACCCTACCAAAACAGCGCAACGTTAGTTTATAACGTTTGAATTAGGTGAATGTAGGTTTGAATTTAGCAATTTAGCAGTGGACTAACTACTTAAGTTTCTAGATACTTAGTTTAACGCCATTGCAGGCAGAACTAAGCAGGCAGAACTAATAAAACACTCTTGCAAACTGTGCGATCGCCTACTGCCTTGCCTGTTTACTGTGGGATTCTCAGCAACCGTGACCAGAATCCTGTTTAAATCAATTCATAAACCTTAATCTCCTTGAGGGTGCTCTTGCCACAGAGCCGTTTGCTGGCGCAGGCTGAGAAAGTCGCCATTGCCCAGGATCAAGTGATCCAGAATCGGCATCCCCAGCAGTTGCGCTCCTTGAAGCAGTTGATGGGTCAAATCAATGTCTTGAGTGCTGGGTTCTAAGCTGCCAGAAGGATGGTTGTGGGCAATGATGATCCGGGTTGCGCCTCGGCGAATGGCTTCTCGGAAAATTTCGCGCGGGTGGGCAAGCGTTTCGGTCGCCGTCCCAATGGTTAGTACTTGGGTGCCCAGCAGTCGATGTTTGGTGTCCATCAACACGACGGCAAACCGCTCCTGCGCCTGCCACATTAGCTCATGGCTGAGCACTGCCGCCGCCACAGACGGATCATCAATTAGGGTGCGATCGCCCGGTCGTGATTGAAACACGCGCTTGCCCAACTCAACCCCGGCCAAAATGCTGGCGGCTTTGGCGTGCCCTACTCCATGAATCTGCATCAGCTCATGGACGTTAACGTCTCGCAATGCCGCCAGAGGATCTAGATGATGGCTGCCTAGCTGCTTGAGAATATATTGCCCTAGCCCCACCGCCGAAAGCTTCCCTGCGCCTTGCCCAGTTCCCAATAAAATTGCCAGCAGCTCTGCATGAGACAGGGTTTTTGCCCCGCCTGCATGGAGGCGCTCGCGGGGCCGTTCGCTAGAGGGCAGATCGATCACACGCAGGCTGTAGGTCAT
>JAYUYI010000569.1:0-8274 GCA_043752545.1 Thermoleptolyngbya sp. | reverse complement strand
AATCCTGATTGACTTGGGTCCCCTTAGTATCCGCTGGTATGGTTTTCTGATTGCCTCGGCCATTTTGATTGGAATTACCCTATCGCAATACTTAGCCTCACGGCGGCATGTCAACCCCGAACTGTTGGGAGATTTGGCTCTGTGGTTAGTCGTAGGGGCAATTCCGGCGGCACGGCTTTACTACGTCCTGTTTGAATGGAAAAATTATGTAAATCGTCCCGCAGAGATTGTGGCGATTTGGCATGGTGGGATTGCCATTCATGGAGCGATCTTAGGTGGCTCGCTGGCGATGTTCATTTTTTCACGAATTCATCGGATTTCGTTTTGGCAATCAGCCGATTTGGTGGCACCCTCTTTAATTTTGGGACAGGCGATCGGGCGATGGGGCAATTTCTTTAATTCTGAAGCGTTTGGCCGACCGACTAACCTGCCCTGGAAGCTATATATTCCGCCGATGCAGCGGCCTCCTGGCTACGGGCAGTTTGAGTATTTTCATCCTACATTTTTGTACGAGTCGTTGTGGAATGTGGGTGTATTAGTGTTGCTGTTGGTGCTGTTTTTTTGGGGCTTGCGAGGCAAAATTCCGCTGAAACTGGGGACGCTGATCTTGGTCTATTTGGTTGCGTATAGTGTAGGGCGGTTTTGGATTGAAGGCTTGCGAACCGATAGCTTGATGCTAGGCCCGTTGCGGATTGCCCAAGTGGTAAGTTTGGGCGGGATTGGCTTGGGGACGCTGGGTCTACTGTGGCTGTATGTATTTAAGCGGGATTTGCCGGGAAGTCTGGTAAACCCCAACCCTCGACGCTCTGCAGCTCAGGTGCGATCGCGTCGGATGTAGGTCGCGTCGGATGTAGGTCGGATCTAGTTCAATCCAGGCGTGGGTGAGACAAAAAAAAGACCCCAAAGTTTCCTTCAGGGTCTTAATCAGGGTGCATCTACCATACGTATTTACTCAGCCGTAATGGAATAATCCGGAAGCGCTAAGGGACTTTATCGATTCTTCGTAAATTCGGTTTTTTGTTGAAGCTGAGATAAAAGGTTAGATAACTATCATGTGTCTGGATACACCCCATGGTGAGCCGGTGGGGCAGCAAGAGCGGCCTACCGATCGACCACTGCCTGCTGCTGTGTATTTGGTTGGGGCTGGGCCGGGTGATCCGGAACTGCTGACGCTGAAAGCCTATCGGTTGTTATCTCAGGCGGATGTGGTATTGATTGCAGATTCGCTGGTGCCAGAGCAACTGGTGCAACTGGTGCGTGCCGATGCGGAGCTAGTGCGGACGGCAGACCAGACGCTGGAGCAGATGGTGCCGCTGATGATTGATCGGGTGCGATCGCGACATCAGTCGGTGGTTCGCCTTCAATCGGGAGATCCAAGCCTCTACAGCACGATCCATGAGCAAATGCAGGCGTTGGCGGAGGCAGATGTACCCTTTGAGGTAATTCCCGGTATCAGTGCTTTCCAGGCAGCAGCGGCACGGCTGAAGGTAGAACTGACTATTCCAGGCGTGGTACAAACCATTATTCTGACGCGCATCAGTGGTCGAACCTATGTCCCTCCGGCGGAGGAACTGTCATTGTTGGCGGCACATCAGGCGAGTTTGTGCCTATATCTTAGTGCTCGCCATGTGGAAACAGCACAGGCAAAACTGTTGCAGCACTACCCGGCAGATACGCCGGTTGCGGTTTGCTTTCGGTTGGGTTGGCCAGATGAACAAATCTGGCTGGTGCCTTTGACAGAGATGGCAGCGCTCTCTCAGCAAGAGAATCTAGTGCGAACGACATTGTATCTAATTAGTCCGGCACTGGCGGCTCGGAGGCCATTAAAATGGCCTCCGAATTCGGATTTGCCGAACGCTGAGACCAATAGATCTAGGGTAACAAGAGCTGATGCTGAGGTAGATGGGGCGCGATCGCGGCTCTATAGCCCTACCCATCCGCGCTTATTTCGAGATAACGGGGATAATGATTCGGTTTAGTAGCTATCTTCTCCTGGTACCTGCACCGCTTCACTAGGTTGGCGCGAGCCGCCGTCTACTGAAGATTCGTAGTTTAAAGATGCGTCTCGAATCGCTTGCCAGTGGCAAAAAAGCTCATTGCCGCTAAGGCTGCTGACGCGATACTGGTGTAACGCTTGCTCAATCTCTTGTGGTGTTTTGGGTACCGGGACGTTGCATACAAGCTCTGCCATCTCTATTATCTCCGTAGTCAGTTGAAACCTAGTGTGGTTAATGTAACTAGTCCAGCTTTAATTGTAATCAACCGATGACATAAACAGTATCAAACAATACAACTTCTTAACGCGTAACTCTGATGTAAATTTTTGGAGAGCTGCGGGGTTTAGCTTTGTGGCAGTAGGGAAGGCATGGGGTCTCCGAAGCGTGCTGCTTTACAAGCTTGGGTAAGGAACTCAAGTACAACGCGTCCTTGAACCTTCAAAGTCGTAATCACCGTTAACATCCGGGACACAAATTGACTGCCCGCTTCTGACTGACTGCCAAAACCGAGGCGACGCCAAATCACCACCGGACGCAGGGACTGCTCTGCCGCATTATTCGTTGGCTCAATCCCAGGGTGCTCGACAAAGGTCCACAGAGCCGATTCCCATTTCAGTAATTCCTGACAAGTTCGGAGCGTTTTCGCCAGCGGTGTTTGCTCCCGTGGCGAACTCAGCAGGGCGATCGCTTCTTATAATTCTGCCTTAAACCCCCGCCGTATTGATGTGGGCTCAAACACAGTTGTCGGTGCGACTCCTCTACCCAGCTATAGCCACTGTAGCGATCACTAATCACAATGCCGCTATAGTCTTTGCCAGTTAACGATTTGGCAATTGCACTACTCCAACTTAACGCCACTTCAAAGACAATCACCGATTCACTCACCAGCGTCCATAACCAACCTTTTTTACCCTCCAAAGGCACCGCACGCCTCTGCACAAACTCCACACAGTTGAGCATGAAGATCTGGTTGACGTGCCATAAAACGAGCGCAGAGCGTGCATGTATCAGCACAATCTCGACAGAGCTTGATGCCCTGAGCCATCATCAGCAATAGATCTACTGCTGTATGACTGAACTATAGGGGGTTGCATAGAGAAATACCTCTAACCCTTGAGGTAGAAGGATTTTGAAGATATCCTCCTATCGGATCGCCTTATTTCATCCTGATTTTATTTTTGTCTGTCACCATGAGATTTGACAAGGTGTGAACCTTTGAACCAAAACTATTGCAAGGCAAGCAAATCATGACTTTTATAAAGAAAGCAATTACTTCGTTCATGCTGATAGGAATTGTTCCTTTAGTTTCGCTTAGTGCTACTGCTTGCAGTAGTAGAAGCTCTACGCCAACTGCCGAGACTAGCCCCAGCGATTTCAACATGGCGCAAATGGATTCCATGAATAGTCCTGGTGGCTCCAGCCCAATGCCCATGAATCATAGCTCCATGATGAGCATGGACTTGGGACCTGCTGATGAGAGCTTCGACTTACGATTTATTGATGGCATGACTCCCCACCATGAAGGAGCAGTTGCAATGGCACAAGAAGCATTGCAAAAATCAAACCGTCCAGAGATTCAGCAACTGGCTCAAGAAATTATTGATGCTCAGGAGCAAGAAATATCGCAGTTTAAGGAGTGGCGAACCGCCTGGTATCCCGGTGCGGGTGCTGAACCGATGATGCATAGCTCAGAAATGGGACACATGATGCCCATGACGGAGGAAATGCGCTCTAGCATGATGATGGCAGGGGACTTGGGTGCAGCAGACGACCAGTTCGACCTGCGGTTTATTAACGCCATGATTCCCCACCATGAAGCAGCAGTTGATATGGCACAACAGGCGCTAGAAAAGAGCGATCGCCCTGAAATTAAGGAACTGGCGCAAAACATCATCAATAGCCAGCAGCAGGAAATCGACCAGATGACGCAATGGAAACAAGACTGGTACGGGCAGTAGCATAACGAGCATTGCTAATAACGGGATGATTTCGCTGTGTTTTAAACAAGCTTTGAAGCTTTGCAGACATCAATTCATCTTCGCTTCAGCAACGCCATATAGCGATCGCACCCACCGTCACTTCGTTACCTGAACTGATAGGTTCTTAGCTAAGTAGTTCAACCGATGTAAAACTCAGACCATAAAACCCTACGCCGTCTGATGCGCGGACGGTGTCCGGTTTTATGCTTGATTACGCCCGCCTAATTATTTAAGGGTAGAGAGAGGGTAAATTTGCTGCCCTCCCCCGGAGTACTCTGAACCTGTAAACTCCCTCGATGCGCCTGAGCGATCGCTTGAGCAATGGCCAGTCCTAATCCTGCCCCGCCAGTTTGTCGAGAGCGATCGCCATTGACTCGGTAGAACCGATCAAAGATGCGAGACTTTTCAGTTGGGTCAATGCCAATTCCTGTATCTTGAACCTGAATTAGCGCCTGGTGGTCATCTTGACTTAGATGGGCGATTACCTTACCACCAGCAGACGTGTATTGAATCGCATTGGTAATCAGGTTAGCAACCAAGCGATAGAGCTGTTCCTCGCTGCCTATTACGGTAATAGGCTTATCACTGCTGATATCAGCGGTTAGAGAAATCTTAGAGGCGATCGCCAGTGCCGTAAATTCTTCCACCAAATCGCTGACTAAATCATTGAGATTGCAGACCTGTTGTTTAGAAGGCGGTTCCTGCAAATCCATCCGGGAGAGAATCAGCAGATCTTGAACCAGTCTGGACAAGCGACCGCTTTGGCGTTCAACCGTGCGCAGAGTATCCCAAGCATCTACATCCGTTGAGCCTGGAGCCAGCGTAGATTCTAGATTAGCTTGAATAGCGGCGAGAGGAGTGCGTAATTCATGCGCTGCATCGGCTGAAAACTGCTGCATTTGTCGGTAAGACTTGTACACAGGTTTCATCGCTTGTCCGGCGAGCCACCAACTGGCAATTAGAACTAGAACCATAGCGCTCGGTAAGCCAGCTAACAAACTCAATCGAACCCAAACCATATGCCCATCTAGCTCCTGCAGCGATCGCCCCACTTGCATATGGCCCCAAGGGGTTTGATCTACCGTTTTGAGCAACAAGGAAAGCTGTCGATATCGCTTGCCATCAGGTGCTTTAGGAGTTTGCCAAGGTTCGGTTCCAATTTTCTCTGGTAAATCGATTGGAACTTGACCGCCATACGCTAATAGTTGCCCAGATAAATCGAGAAAGCGGATGTAGTAGCCGTCCTGTTGGAAAACTCCCAAATAATGCGATGTTGTAGCATCTTGACTTAAACAGGTGATTTGAGCGGCACATAGACTGGGTATAAATTTCTGAACAACGGGTTCTAGCTTGCCAGGTTCTCGGAGAGAGGCTTCTAGCCCATCATGCAATGTCCCGGCCACCGATTCGATGCGATGGTTCAGCTCAGATAAGTGACTGTGCGCCATTGCTTCATAAAAACCCGCACCACAAATGGTGAGAATGACGCCCATTGTCCCCGCATACAGCCCTGCTAACCGCAATCGCGTAGAGTGAAAAACTTTGCTATGTTTCATGGGTGTTGAGCTTATATCCCATGCCATAGACGGTTTCGATAAGATTTTCGTCGCTATACTCCATCAATTTTCTTCGCAATAGCCGCATTTGAGCCGCAACCACATTACTGTTAAAATCTGCCTCTGCTTGCCAAATCCGACCAATAATTTGATCACGGGAGAGAATTTGATTTGGATGTTGCATAAAGTATTCCAACAGTTGAAATTCTTTAGCAGTCAGCGGAATTTTCTGCGACTCTCCCTCCATCGTAAAAATTGAGATGGTTGACATGCTGTAGTCGAGAACCAGGTTGCTGACATGCAGTTGAGGTGGCTGAATTTGGAGCGATCGCCGTTGCAGTGCCCGCAGTCGCGCCAATAGCTCTGCCATGCCAAAGGGCTTAATCAAATAATCATCGGCTCCGGCATCCAGCCCCATCACCCGATCTTCCATCCGATCTCTCGCCGTCAGCATCAGTACAGGTAATGGATTCTGTTTTGCTCTGAGCCGCTGGCAAAGTTCGAGTCCCGATAGTCCTGGCACCAACCAGTCAAAGATGGCAAGGGTATATTGTGTCCAGGAGTTTTCCAGAAATTGCCAAGCCTCAGCTCCATCTGTGACCCAATCCACTACGTATTTTTCTCGCTTGAGCGATCGCTCTAATGCGGCACCCAAGTCTGGCTCATCTTCGACTAGCAGAATCCTCATGGCAGCCTACCTACTTGGTAAAACTGAAGCGGCCATTCACTTTTTCACCGCTGATATCAGTTAGAACAGCAATTTTATAGTCCCCGGACGCTGTTTCAGTTAGCATCGCGGTATAGTGCTTTGCCTCTGCATCATATTCAAAATCAACGTCCTTCTGAGAGCCATCGGGTAGCTGAATTTGACCTGTCACCGTTGCTCCTTCGATTGCCTCGTGAGTATCACCCTTTTGCAGAAAAAGATCCAGGTGAGTTCCGTTTGCTTCTGGTGCCGTCACTAGCTCTAGGTGGTATGGTCCAACTTCAACAACCTGCCCTCCTTGAGTGGGTGCAGAATGATCTGCCACTTCAGGGGATACAGCAGAAGATTCGGCAACAGGTGAGCTGGCTATAGACGGACTTGCCGCAGGAGCATCCGAAGCAGCTTGCTCTCCACCATTAGCACAAGCTCCTAAAAGCAGCCCCAAGCTAACCGCAATAGCGGTAAAAAAAATGTTGACTTTCATGGTTTAGTTCCTTACGAGAGTTAAGTGAAAAACTGACAAGTCCAGAGTTGGTTGCTGAAAAAACTGCTAACCCAAACGGTTAAGCATTTCCTTGAATTTGTGCCATCTCTAGTTGAGAGACTTTACCCTTCTCAACGATTGACCGTTTGGGAAACAGGTACTTGCCAAACCTCGCGTAAAGCGCAGGTAAGATCAGCAGCGTCAGGGCAGTAGAGGTAAAAAGTCCACCTAGAACGACGATCGATAAGGGTTGCAGCAGTTCTTTCCCAGGCCCGCCTGCGATCACTAGGGGCGCTAACCCTAACGCTGAGGTAAATGCCGTCATCAGAATGGCGTTGAGCCGTTCCATCGACCCTTGAATTAGAAGATCCTTCAACGGCATTCCGGCGGCAAACTTGGTGTTGTAGTTGTCTACTAGCAGCAACCCATTGCGGGTGGCAACCCCAAACAGCGTGACAAACCCCACCAGCGAGGCAATCGACAAGATGCCACCTGTGAGCGCTACTGCAATCACGCCACCGACCAATGCCAACGGTAGGTTAATCATAATCATGGCGGTGGACGCAACCGATTTGACCGAGAGGTACATGATGATGGTGATCACGACGAAGGCGATCGCGCTAAAAAGCAAAATGTTTTGGGACGCTCGTTCTTCAGCTTCAAATTGTCCGGCGTATTGAATGTAGTAACCAGCGGGAATCTGCACCTGTTGTTTGACCTTTGCCTGAATATCGTTTACCACGGAGCGTAAATCTCTTCCCTGAGCATTAGCAGCCACCACAATTAAGCGAGAGACATTTTCACGGTTGATCGTGTTTGGCCCTGTGCCATCTTGAACCGTTGCCACCTGCGCCAACGGAATTTTGTTTCCACTGGGCGTATCAACCATTAAGTTGCCTATAGTGTCCAGGCTTTGGCGAGCTTCTGGCTCTAACCACACCACTAAGTCAAAGGTTTGCTGTTGCTCTAGAACTTGTGAAACCACTCGTCCATTGAGTGCCGTTTCGATCGTTTCGGACAGTTGCCCAATGGTTAAACCATACCGGGCAGCGGCAACGCGATCGAACTGAATTTGAATCTGCTCGACTGGAATCTGTGGTTCAAGCTGGAGATCAACAATGCCTTCAACTGACTGCATCACATCGTTCACTTGCTGCCCTAATGTGCGGAGTTGTTCTAATTCAGGCCCAAAGATTTTGACGGCGATCGCGCTTCTGACCCCAGAGAGCACTTCATCCATGCGGTGGGAGATAAAGCCACCCACGTTAGGTGCTGCCCCCGGCACTTTGCTAAACTCCTGGCGCAGTAGCTCCACGCTAGCTTTGCGATCTTTCATGCCCGTTTCGCTCAATTCCACGTCCACGTGAGTCAGGTTTACCCCTGCGGCATCGGCATCGCCCGCCGCCCGTCCCGATCGCACCTGAATACTTTGAAAGTTGGGATTATCTTTCAGCTTATATTCCAGCACGGAAGCGGCGCTGTTCGTCGCTTCCAGCGATGAGCCAGGGTAGAGCAGCAGCGTATTGACTAGAGATTGCTCCTGAAATTCTGG
>JAYUYI010000568.1:0-3363 GCA_043752545.1 Thermoleptolyngbya sp. | reverse complement strand
GCCAAAGCCTATCAGCAGCGATCGCCCCAGCCTGATAATCGTGCATCTAATTGGTCTCAATTCCCTGAACTGCCTGTTTGACGCTTACATAAAGCATTTCACACGCTGCCACTGCTTGTTTTCATCTTGGCAGTAGTAACAGCCTTCCCACCAGATGCAGCGATCGTAAGATGACTCGATTAATCGACTTTTTCGAGGTTGCTCATCGCTGAGCAAATCAACAATTTCATCTTTACGATCGGTAGACCGTCCAGAAATTTGGTTAAGGGTCTCTTGTAAATCAGCGGGGACAGCGTTATTAGATTGTTGAATCATGAGCTTTAAAACCGGAACGTTACGTTACAAGAAAGGTGGAACTCACTTGGATCACTTGTATATCGCAGTCGCGCCCTAAATCATTTAGTGCTGACAGCGAAGCTAGGCAAAAGGAAGCTAGGCAGAAGACGTGATCAAAGTCTATGGTGTTCCTTGTAAACACTCTATCCGCTACAGCTGTCCATGCAAGCCAATAGATAGCATTATTTAAGGTCTATGATTTGTCTATGATTTAGGATCAATTGAAGGTTATATGTCAGCCGATCAGATGGCGCTATCCCAAGCTATAACTGCTGCCACCGCTACAGACGCGAGTTCTATTCATCCTGCTGCGATCGCCGCTCTGCCCACCATTGCGGCGCTAAAAGAATGGGCTGTTGCTGTAGAGGCGCTGATTCAGGGCAGAACTGTGTTGCTGTTGCGCAAGGGCGGCATCCGAGAACAGGGCGGCAGATTTGTGGTGGAACAGTCGCAGGTGCTGCTATACCCAACTTACGAGCATCAGCAGCCCGCTCTGCTCAAGCCCACCTATGCCCAGCAGGTGATACCCGTTGCGTCAGGTTGGCATCCCCCCAGCGTGCGGCTGCGGGCTTGGGCAGACATTACTCACGGATTTCAAATTACCCAGGCCGAGGCACTGTCGGCGCTGCTGCCGCTGCATATCTGGAATCAGCAGTTTGCCCTAGAGCGATGGCGCTGGAAACCCCGACAGCCGCTCTATGGGCTGGCGCTGCGGGTGCATTTGCTGACACCACCGCATGACATTCCCTATCGATCAGAGTATGGCGGCTGCAAATCGTGGATTGGGGTGCCCTTAGCTGAATTTAGGGATGAATTTGGAGGTGAATCTCGCTCCTGCTTTGAACCTGCTCCGGTGTTAGATGATCTGGAGTACAGTCAGCGAGTGAATCAGATTCAACAGGCTCTCCAGATTCAACAGGCTCTATAGTCTGCTCAACCTAGCAGTTGAGATTAAATGAAACGCGCTAAATTTAGAACCTGAGGAGAATCGGCCAGTATGACTCAACCTACGGCTCAAGCTATTGGCGATCTGACCAAGCTGGGGGTAAGTTTAACCGGAGCCGTTTTGGTCTGGCTGGGCAGTGGCGGCGCGGCGGTTTTGGCAGTCCCTCCGCTGCTGAACCAGGCAGATGTGGCGGTGCGCATGCGCAACCTACCCGGTTGGGTTACGGACGGGCAGCAGCTTTCATGCACGTATAAGTTTGAGAATTTTGTGGAGGCGATCGCCTTTGTCAACCGTCTGGTCACCCCTGCTGAAGCCGCCCAGCATCATCCCGACTTAGCGATTTCTTATAATAAAGTTACCCTCCAGCTCACCACCCACGACGCCAGAGGGCTAACTGATCTAGACTTTCGGGTGGCCGAAAGCGCGGCTCAGCTCAGTGCCCCGCCCGGTCAGCTACCCCGCCAGTGTGAGCCACAGTAATTTTGTTACAGTAATTATCCCCCTATGCTCCATCGCCCCATCTACATGGACTGCAATGCCACTACTCCACTCGACGAGCGGGTGCTGGCTGCCATGTTGCCCTACTTTACCGAGCATTTTGGCAACCCGGCCAGTACGACCCACGCCTACGGCTGGGCGGCAGCGGCAGCCATAATGCGATCGCGCGAAATTTTGGCGGCGGCGATTCACGCTAGCCCCGACGAAATTATCTTTACCAGTGGGGCAACAGAAGCCAACAACCTAGCGATCAAGGGCGTAGCAGAAGCCTACTTTGCTAAAGGGCGACACTTAGTTACCCTACAAACCGAACATAATGCGGTGCTCGACCCCTACGAGTATTTGCGATCGCTCGGCTTTGAGATTACCCTGCTGCCTGTGCAAGCCGATGGTCTGGTCGATTTGGCGACCCTAGAGCAAGCGATTCGTCCCGATACGATTTTGGTGTCAGTGATGGCGGCAAATAATGAAATCGGCGTCGTGCAACCGCTGGCGGCCATTGGAGAACTCTGCCATCGCCATCAGGTGCTGTTTCATACCGATGCAGCCCAGGCGATCGCCAAAATTCCCCTGGACGTGCAAGCCATGCAGATTGACTTGATGTCGCTGACAGCACACAAAGTCTATGGTCCCAAAGGCATCGGCGCGCTGTACGCGCGGCGGCGCAACCCCAGGGTGCAGCTAGCGGCTCAACTCCATGGCGGTGGTCACGAACGGGGATGGCGATCGGGAACGCTGCCGACGCCGCAGATTGTGGGATTGGCTAAAGCTGTAGAATTAGGCTTGGCAGAGTTAGACTCGGAAGCGCAGCGATTGGAGGGATTGCGCGATCAGTTGTGGCGATCGCTTCAAGGACTCGACGGCCTTTATCTCAACGGCCACCCTCGTCAGCGGCTTCCAGGTAACCTCAACTTCAGCATTGCAGGCGTGGACGGGCAAGCCCTGCTGCTAGGATTGCAGCCGCTAGTTGCCGTGTCCTCTGGTGCGGCCTGTAGCTCAGCCAAAGTTGCCCCGTCTCACGTGCTCAAAGCCTTAGGACATACCGATGAGCTGGCCTATGCCTCCCTCCGCTTGGGTCTAGGTCGGTTCAACACCCTCGAAGACATTAACCAGGTAGCACAGGGCATTGTGGCTACAGTCCAATCTTTACAGCGCCGTCCGGCTACCTTGAACATCAACCCTGCCATGAATGCGGCATCAACCCTGCTATGAATGCGGCTGAGGTAAAAACTCTGCCAATGAGGGGGGATAACCCGCTTGACATTGATATCGTTTGTCGATATCGTGAGGAAAGCAAAAACATTGCTTCTTCGACGAGCGCGGCTAGCCGTCAACGCCCGAGATTTTACATGATGCAGACAACGTAAACCTACTACAGTTCCATGTCCCCTCTCATGCAAGGCCATCGACGGTGCGCGCTATTCAAAATTTTCTCATCCAGCCCGAAGCCGAGCCAGTAACGTGAAGTGATCTATGAGTACCTTGCTGTCTTACAAAACCTACACCGCCAAAGTAGAATTTGATCCTGAAGCTCAAATTTTTCAAGGTCGAGTTTTAGATATTAACGCCCCCGTAACCTTTGA
>JAYUYI010000567.1:0-3365 GCA_043752545.1 Thermoleptolyngbya sp. | reverse complement strand
TGATTTCTAGGGCGAAGGTTACAACAATGACAACAATTGATCAAGAATCTATTTTGTCAGTATCTTTGCTACTTCCCCCCCTCCCCGAACAACAATCGATCGCCACTTTCCTCGATCGCGAAACTGCAAAAATTGATGAGCTGATTGCCGAACAACAGCGACTCATTGACCTGCTCAAAGAAAAGCGCCAAGCCGTGATCTCTCACGCGGTCACCAAAGGGCTAAATCCTGATGCTCCGATGAAAGAGACGGCGATCGAATGGCTGGGGGAAGTGCCGGAACATTGGGAGGTTATCCATCTACGACGAGCTATCTCAACATCAGACTACGGAATTTCAGACTCTCTAGATTCTGTTGGTGAAATTCCAGTGCTTCGTATGGGCAACATCCTTTCTGGAAATATTGTTCTCGATGACCTAAAGTATGTTCACCAGGTAGATGAAGAGCTTCTCTTAACCAGTGGTGATGTACTTTTTAACAGAACAAATAGCCTTGACCTAATTGGAAAAGTTGGCGTATTTAGATCTGAACAGTTTGACCGTATCACGTTTGCCTCATATCTAGTACGGTTACGATTTCGTCCTGTAGATTTACCTGAATATATGGGCTATTTACTAAATACAAATGCTGTTTTAGGTGAAGCCCGAAGTTATGCTCTCGTATCAATTGGGCAGTGCAACCTTAACCCTACACGTTACGCCTACATCAGGATTCCTTTACCACCATCAGAAGAGCAGCAAGCAATAGTCGCCTTCCTCGATCGCGCAACCACCGAAATTGATGAACTCATAGCCGAAGCCCAACATGCGATCGCCCTTCTCCAAGAACGCCGTACCGCCCTGATTTCTGCCGCCGTAACAGGCAAAATAGATATACGCGGGTTTGTCTAACGCCACCCCCTGGTTGACTGACAAATCTTTTACCCCTCATCCCCCCGCCCCTTCTCCCACAAGGGGAGAAGGGGAGCTAGAGGTAAAGTTTTGGCTCGAAGCCCCTCTCTCGCTCTGGGAGAGGGGTTGGGGTGAGGGGGATCGGAGTTTTGTCAGTTAATCAACGCCACCCACCCACTCGGAGATTTACCCTATGGTTCAGCCTAGCGATCGCCAACAGCTGATTGACGAAATCAACCTCATCCCCGAATCTCACCTGCGCCAACTCTTTGATCTGCTCCACTATTTCCGGCTGAGGCTACAAGCATCCAACCAGGAAACCACACAAGCCCGCTCTCATCCCTCCCAATCAGCTTCCGTTCTGGCATCCTTGGCAGGGTCTTGGGAAGGAGACTTAGTGCGCGAACCACAAGGTACATATGAACAGCGGATGGAGCTTGAATAATGTGGTTACCTGAGGTTCTGACCCCGGAACGCCGAGCAAATCGGTCAGGCGATCGCCTGCTGAACTCGGAACGTTGCGGGCAAGTTTCGACATCTGGGTGCGATCGCGTATCTTGGAGTTAAATCATCGGAATGCCCCATGAGTGACCTGCATAAAGAAATCGCATTTGAAACCGAAATCTGCGATCATTTAGCCGCTCACGGCTGGCACTACCATCCAGACGATGCCCAAACCTACGATCGCACCCGTGCCTTCTTTCCTGCCGACCTAGTTGCCTGGGTGCAAACCACCCAGCCCCAAGCCTGGACAACCCTGACGCAAACCCACGGCAGCACCGCTGAAGCCATCCTTTGCAATCGGCTGCGACAATCGATCGACCAGCGTGGCACCCTCGACGTATTGCGTCACGGCATCGATATCCTGGGGCTGCGCCAACCGCTGCGACTGGCTCAGTTCAAACCGGCGATCGCCCTCAACCCCGACCTTCTCAACGACTACGCCGCCAACCGTCTGCGTGTGGTGCGCCAAGTGCGCTACTCGTTGCACAACCAAAACGCCATCGACCTGGTTCTGTTCCTCAACGGCATTCCCACCGCCACCGTCGAACTAAAATCCGACTTTACCCAAGGAATTGACGACGCAGTAGAGCAATATCGGCGCGATCGGCTACCCCACACCAAAGGCAAAAGCGCCGAACCGCTGCTGTCTTTTCCCAATGGCGCATTGGTACACTTTGCCGTCAGCAATAGCGACGTCAGGATGACCACCCAACTGGTGGGCGCAATGACCCGCTTTCTGCCGTTCAATCGCGGTAATAACGGCGCAGCAGGTAACCCGCCCCATCCCCTCGGCCACCCCACCGCCTACCTCTGGGAAACCGTGTGGGAGCGCGCCAGCTGGCTCGATATTATCGGTCGCTACTTAATCCCTCAGCGCGACAGCAAAAAGCAAATCAAAGCGCTGATCTTCCCCCGCTACCACCAGCTTGATGTAACGCGCCAACTGATCGACGCCGTCTTGCACGATGGCGCTGGCGGTAAATACCTGATTCAACACTCCGCCGGATCTGGCAAAACCAACAGCATCGCCTGGAGCGCTCACTTCCTTGCCGATCTGCACGATGCCAAGTCCCAAAAGCTGTTTAATACCGTATTGGTGGTGAGCGATCGCACCGTGCTAGACGGGCAGCTGCAAGACGCAATTTTTGCCTTCGAGCGCACCACGGGCGTGGTGGCCACCATTAAAGGCGAATCTAACAGCAAAAGCGGCGAACTGGCAGAGGCCCTCAAAGGCGGCAAAAAAATTGTCGTTTGTACCATCCAAACCTTCCCCTTTGCCCTCAAGGCAGTGCAAGAACTGGCCGCAACCCAAGGCAAATGCTTTGCGGTGATCGCCGACGAAGCCCATAGCTCCCAAACGGGAGAAGCCGCCGCCAAGCTAAAACAAGTGCTGAGTGCTGAAGAACTGCAAGACGTGGCCGATGGCGGCGAGGTCTCCACCGAAGATTTACTCACTGCCCAGCTATCCCAGCAGATGGCAAACCGCACCAATGCCGCTGGCATTACCTATGTGGCCTTCACCGCTACCCCCAAAGCCAAAACCCTGGAGCTATTTGGTCGCCGTCCCAACCTGGCTTTGCCCGCCAGCGCCGACAACTTGCCCGCCCCGTTCCATGTCTATTCCATGCAGCAGGCGATCGAAGAAGGTTTCATTCTCGATGTGTTGCAGAACTATACCTCGTTTGACCTAGCCTTCAAGCTGGCTCAAGCCGGGGAAGAGCCAGCGGCAGCACAGCCGCAAGCGTTCAATCATGAGGAAGTGGAGTGCCAAGAGGCGACCAAAAAGATTCTGCGCTGGGTCAAGCTGCATCCCCACAACATTGGACAAAAGGTAGAAATTATTATTGAACACTTCCGCGAGGCGATCGCACCGTTACTCAATGGGCAGGCGAAAGCCATGGTCGTCGTCGGCAGCCGGGTCGAAGCGGTGCGTTGGCAACTGGCCATGCAGCGCTATATCCAAGCACAGGG
>JAYUYI010000566.1:0-3366 GCA_043752545.1 Thermoleptolyngbya sp. | reverse complement strand
TCTTTTTGGGATTTGCAGCTAGAGAACTCCTCTAACCCCGAGCCGAATTAAGTTCTAGGGCAGCCAGTTTCTCATGCATTTGGTGATAGAGCGTGGGGTCTTCTCCCTTTAAGCCAATCAGGCTATATAGTTTTACCAAGTTGCTGCCTCGCCCCTTGAGCGCCTGATTGCCCACACAGACCACCTCTACAGCGTCTTTGACCAGCTCATACAAAAACTCTGTAATCAAAATATCGGTGCCAAAGTTGCGCGTTGCCCCTTCCACCCGGCTAGCTATATTGACCGCATCGCCAATTAAGGCATATTCGCGCCGCCGCGCAGAGCCGATATCGCCAGCGATCGCTTCGCCAAAATTAATCCCAATGCCGTTGAAGAAAATGGGCTTACCCTGCCGCTGCCAGACCTCTTGCAGCGCCACTAGCGCCCGCCGCATCCCCAGCGCGGCATGGATCGCGTTCATCGCATCGGTTTGTGCCCCTTGGGACAGGGGAGAGCCAAATTCGGCCATAATCGCATCTCCAATGAATTTATCGACCGTGCCCCCCTGATCCAAGATCACCTCCACCATGCCGTTGAGGTAGGTATTGAGCTGCTCTAGCAGGTCTTCTGGCTCAACGGTGAGCGACAGGGTGGTGAAGCTGCGGATATCGCAGAACATTACCGCTGCTTTGACGCGACGCCCCTTGAGCAACTGTTGAAAATCATTGGAGTGATGCGTCAGAATTTCGTTCACTATTGGGGCGGCCACATAGCGATCGAGCGTTTGGCGCAGCCGCCGCTGTTCGAGCTGGGTGCTGAAGGTGCCTGTGACCAGGTTAGAAAGGCCGCCCAAGGCGATCGCCACGATGGGGACTGTGGTCGGCAAAATCAGGTTGCCGTAGGTGAAGCTGAAGTAGCTAATGGTACCCCAGGCGATCGCCACCCCCAACGACCCTAGCAGCTGCGCCACAGGTTTTTTGAACCCGCCGATCATGAGGCATCCAGCCCCGGTGACGCCCAATAAAATTAGCAGTCCTTGCAGCGGGCGGGAGCTGACTGCGTGGGTGATGATCCGATCTTGCATCAAGGTGGCGATCGCATTGGCGTGCAGTTCAATCCCCGGCATGGTTTCGGAAAATGGCGTTGGAATCACGTCATTGCCTAGCTCATTGGCCAACGGCCCAATCAGCACCAGCTTGTCTTTGAACGTGTGATTCTTCACATGCACCTGCCAATTCACCGGATCGAGCACATGCCAGAACGGCACCCGAGGAAAGGTAGTGGGCGGGCCATAGAAGAAGATTTCTCCCGTTGCTGCCGTTGGCTGGGGCAGCTGTGCCGCTCTTAAGGTAGCTGCGGCAAACGAGTCAATCCCCTCACCCAACCCTTGGGGGCGAAGCACCTGCTGAATCAGATTTTCGGGGAGTTGATAGACCCGTTTATCTGGATCTTGCAGAAAATTGATTAAGCCATAGCTGCTAGGCGGCGCTTGAAAGCTAGGATTGGGCAAACTGATTTGTGCCTGTTCCCCGGTTTCTGGCGTCCCAAAGGCTTCATAGTTAGCCGCCAGCGTGACACGCCCCCGGTACCGCTTGAGCACCTGAGCCAATCGCTGATCATCATCAGCTCCATATAAACTCGGGTCAGTCAAGACCAAATCCACCGCCACCGAGCGAGCACCCGCCTGCATTAATTTGTCAATCACCTGGGCATACGCTGTTCGCTGCCACGGCCAAGCTTGAATGACCTCTAAGCTAGGGTAGCGCTGTGGATCGCTCAAATAGTCGGCTCCCCGCGCCAGCGACGCCGGATCAATCGCCAAAATCACAATAGTGTCGGGCGGGGAAACGTCGCCCCGCAGCCGAAAGAAAAACACCTGCGCCTGCCGCTCCATCCACTGCGCTGTACCCAACTCAACGCCCGTGGCGATCGCCCCGCTCAGCGCCCACAGCCCCATCAATCCATATCCCAGCCGGCTCCAATATCGCCGGGAAAGAGGGCGATCGCGGTTGACGGTTGTCTGCTTCACTGCGTTAGAACTCTCCTAAAAACCAAAAGGCAGGCGAGGTCGAGGGACATTCGGCCCCGGCAATTCTGGGGTGTTGAGCGGAAACGGAACATGCGGATAAAGCCGTTGAAACGAATTGCGGATATTGGCGATCCCCGGTAGCTGTTCCAAAAAGTTGCGGAACAAGTCTCCGTTGAGAATGGCTAAAAAGTCCTCAGCACTAATCCGCTCCGCAGCTCCCAACCGCTCACCCCGCCGCGTAGCGATTTCCTCGCCAGCCGTCAGCGTGACAGAATCTGGCGTTTCGCGTGGAGTGGGGTGGCTAGTGGCTAATGGTGGCAGGTTCTTTAACCAACTGTGGAAACGAGGGGCAGAAGGCAGGGCAGGCAGTGTAGAACTAGACGCATCACCATTGGGTTGGTCAGGCTGCTTCGTCACCACCACTTCACCGTCTAGCACCTGGATCTCCTCACGGCCTGTCTCATCCACCTTCATGATGTAGGTGGTCCCCCGCACGCCAGCCGTCACAGAACTAGTGCAACCATTTACCGCCCCATTCACCAACAACACCCCCCGTTGCAGCTGAGCACATTGACCAATCGTCAGCACAGAATTATTCGACAGCCGCGCCACCGCACCCGTATTGAAGGTGACCTGCGTGCGGGAGCGACCAGTACGGACTTGCTGGCCGCGACTGGCCACATCACTCACTCGCGCTGTGTTGTTTTGGATATAAACCTGGTTGCCGTCTAAGATCTCAGAAATTGTTCCGCGACTGATGGCAGTTTGAGCCGCCAAAGGGAAATTGAACAACCCTAAAGTCAGAATCAGTCCTAATCCGATGAGAAACGAATGAAATGAGTTCCATCTCAACGATCTCGACCTAGCAAGGCGATGTGAGTTGGGCGTAACGGGCGTTTAAAAATCGGTGGGCAGGGTAAGTGAGCAATAGTTTTCACCTAGAGCTTTAGTGAGGGGTCTAACCCCTCACTAAACAGCTTGCTTATAAATACGCAGCTTGGCAACCCTTTTCAGTACATCTATGCAAAACTTTTACGCTCTGTTGTCGCGCGCGATTACAAAGCGAAGCTTCATTAAATGGGTTGTCGAGGCGCTGCTGTCGTCTCATCTCCCGTGTTAGGTGTACCTGTGGGTTCAATCAGTAAAAGATGCACTTCTTCTTTCGCTACAGGTCGATGCTCGACGCCACGCGGTACCACAAACAGCTCACCTGCTTCAAGATGAATGTCGCGATCGCGCAGTTGAATGGTCAACTGTCCTTTCAGCACTAAGAAAAAGTCGTCTGTATCATCATGTTTGTGCCAAACAAACTCATCTTTTACTTTGACTACCATGATGTCGTAGTGGTTGAGCTGGGC
>JAYUYI010000565.1:0-8293 GCA_043752545.1 Thermoleptolyngbya sp. | reverse complement strand
CCTTGGTGATCCGAGGATCAAAATATGAGGTGAACCGGACAAACTTGGCGTTAGAGGTTGGCTCCACGGCTCGTAACAGTGCGTTCATTGGAAAACCGAGCCAGGGAACGACCATGGCCCAGGCTTCTACACAGCGAAAGCGATAAATTCGCTCTTCTAAGGTAAATTTTTTGCGTAGGTCATCAAGGTCATAAGTAGCAGGATTTTTTACTAACCCTGACACCTCCACCTTCCAATCATCGGTCTGCAACGATTGGGCTTTTTTCCAGATATTTTTAGAACTGCCGTATTCGTAAAAGTTGTTATAGGTTGCTGCCAAGATTTCGTTGGTTATTGGCCTCCCTGGGTCGGTAAAGGCAGCGTTTTGAGTCGCCTTTAGATCCTCAGTGTTTGCCAATTCTTCAGCGGTAGGGGCAGCTTTTTGACAGCCCAGCAGCGGCAGAGTCGCCCCTGCAATACCGACTCCAACCAGGCTTTTTAGGAATCGTCGCCGATTGAAGAAGGCCGACTCAGGCGTAATATCTCGTTCAAGCGACTGCCACGGTTTGGGCAGATGAATAAAGGCCATAAAAACTCTCTTGGCTGATGCTTAAAATTTCTTAATATGCTTCCCTTCATTCTATAGTGCTTTTCAAGCTCGGCTCAAACGGGCGTGGCGGCACAATCGCCAAAAATAGTTTTATGGAAAGATGGCACAGCGACATCAAGCTAAACAGTGGAGCCGTTTTAGGAGTGAGGAGAATATGCCTGTTCAGAGAAAAAATCCACTAGGGGCAGCAAGCGAGAGTCGGTAGGGATATCTGTGGCGCTAGAACTACGGAGGTTGAGCCAGAGGCTACAGACGTTGTCAGTGGCCGTTACCACCACTGCATTTTGTCGAGACAGCTTGCAAGCGTAATGGTAGAGCCGCGCCCGCTGCCTAGCATCAACAGTGTGAAGTCGATAGTACAACTCACTGCGATAGTACATTCCGTCTTGAATACTGTTATTGAACCAAAATTTGAAGGGAAAAAAGTTTCCTTCGTTAATGACTGGGGGCAACACGGGGTATTTGCTCTAAGACCTTTTACTGTTCAGTAGTATAGACAAAACCTTGAAGGAAATATCAGAGCCAATCGGCGGAAACTGATATGAAAACTGTAAAGAATAGGAGTTTGCCGCAGCGCTAACGTTAACCGACAAAACAAACCGTCTGGCGCGCCAGTGCAGACTGTACTAGCGATATCAAAATATCACCACTGAGGGGTTTGACCAAAAAACCATCTAATCCAGAGTGATCTGCTTGAGGAAGCCAACTAGACAGGTGAGAATCTGCTAGAGCCACAATTGTTGCGTAACGAGCATTCGAAATATCTCGCAAACGCATGACTAACCGACTAGACCAACGCAGATCACTGCAAACCAAAATGACTAAATAGGGCGCAGCCGAACTGATATTGGCGATCATTTGCTCTACAGAGTTTGCGACGACCAAAGGACATCGGAGTCCTTCTAATACAGAGCCTAAGCTTTGCAAGTCATCCGAGGGTTGACCTAGTACTAAAACGTAGCTTTGGGATAGTTGAGTGGCTAAAGCATGGCTTTGGGATAGAGACATAACAACCTTGCAGCGCTGTCATGTAAATATACTCTACAAAAATTGCCTTGTTAGACGGACAAAAAGTATCAAATTCCCTTACACAGCCTCGCTTTAAGCAGCTACCAAGTGAAGGGTTTTTGTTAGCCTAGCTTCAATTTTTTTTAGCTATTCAAGGTAACGTCTTTGTAACATTCTAGAGTTTGATCTAATTTGATCTAATAGGGACATTGCAGTGCAATGTCCCTATTAGGCAACTGCTTAGGCAACTGCTCAGTCCCCCTGTCCGATCGCAATCAATGGCAGCTTGCTTGCTGACTTTGGCTAGGCGGCACATCCATGGCGGGGCTAGCAGCAAAAAACCCAACGGGCTTCAGGATGAAACCGGAGTAGACAGTTGGCATGACTGGCCAGTCTTCAGGCCGGGGAATGTGGTGATGACCAAAGTTGTACCAAACGACCACGTCGGTATTGGCGATCGCCCGATTTGCTTGAGTCCACTGGGGCAACCCTTCATCACCAGGGTTTTGATTGGGGTATTTGCCAGCCGGGTATTGTTCATCGGCGGCGTAGGGCGTCACCCAGAGGTGTTTGGCCATAAATCCTGCCCGTTTCATAATCGGAGAATCGGGATGGGCAAAGGGCAAAATAGTATCTCCTGGAATAATTTTGAATCCGACCGGTTGCCCCAAGCGATTTTGCACATTGGGGTTGACGACTTTCCAGTAGCGTCCAGCCAAGGGGTCAACGATGCGCTGTGCTGCTTGCTCCGTTTGCAGCAAGCTAGAAACGGCGTAAAAAGCGTTGCCCATGGGATTGTCGGCACCCATCGGTTCGGCTTCGGTGTTGACTTCATAGACAGAGTTGGCGCTGCCATCGAGATCGAAATCGAGCCGCATGCAGAAAAAGTGCTGGTGATTGATCGCATTCACCTCAGGCGCTACAACTGTGCCATATTTGGGCGATCCGGCCAAACTGCCGCAGAGTAAAATCCCCGTCAGCTTGATTTCATATTGGATCGTGCCGTCTTGGTAGAAGTACCAAAAGAAGCCATATTCGTAGTTGTCAACCGTGGAAATGAAGGAAACGACGAGACGCCGCGATCGCCTCACTTCCGCGCGCGCTCGCCGCCAATCGGTATGTTTCCATAAAATGCCATAGTCCTCTTCATGCATACAAATGGCATTTTCAATTACCGACACCTCGCCCCGGCTGTTGGTCAAATGCGCATCAAAATAGTGAATATGTCCCAGGCAGTCACAGCCGAGTTTGAGCGAGTTGGCCAATAAACCAACGCCATGTTCGCCGACGTCAAAGGCATTTTTGCGATAGTGCTGAGGCCGAGGGTCACCATAGGGCACCACCATTTCTGCCATTGAGGCCCGGTACAGAATAGAGCGGAGCTGACCCTCGTCTTCGTAGCCCACGGTATGCAGCACAACGCCTTCTCGCGGAGTAAAGCCAATCCGGAAGTTCCACTTTTGCCAGCGGACGTGATGCCCATCAACTTCAAAGCTAGGGCCTTCGGGCTGAGTAATGTGGAGCGGCTTAATGTCGGTGCGAAACTCGGAGCGAAACTGGGCTTCATACTCTCCGGGTTCTGGGGGCACAGGCACAACTCCTAGGTCTTCAATCCGGATGACGGCCATTTTGTTGAGATCGACGACGGGCACCAGTCCATCCAGCGGGCGGGCGTAGGCGTTGCTGTTGGGAGTAGCCCGCAGGTAGCAAAGGCAGCGTGAAAAGCGAATCCCGACCTCATCGGCAAAGCCAAAGTTGCCCGGAGCCCAGGGGTCTACCATCACCAGGCTTAAGTCGGTGATGCCCCGTTTGGCCAACGCGTCTCGAAAGGCCGGGTGAGCCTTGACCACGGCTTCACATTCCACCAGTTCATCGGCCATGATATTGGGCTGGACACCGGGGATTTGGATCCAGCTGGTGATCGTACCTTGGGTAAGGGACGCGATCGCCTCATAGGTGTTACCCGTCTCGTTATCGAGCAACACTAAAAACGCTTCACGCTCAAAGGCATTGCCTGGTCGATAGTTGAGCACGGTGGCTTTGGCGGGTTCGTGCAAAACCACGCAAGGAAACCGAAAGTGGTCACCCACTTGACGCTCTGCTCGAACTAGCGCAACGGCGGTGGCAATTTCGTCTGCTGTCAGCGGGTCAAGCGGATGAGATCCGGCAATCGGCTGAGAAGATTGATTGACAGCTGCATGGGCTAGGGTCATACGATACTCTCTAGTGACTAAATATTTTAGTAATTCATCCAAACTCCAACTGGCTGGGGACTTGAATGATGGGGGAAACCTGGGATTTCAAAGGATTTCCTTCTAACCATGTCGTATCCGATTGCTGCATCGGCATTCTATAGCTCTGGCTTAGCCCGCTGCTGGGCTCTGCGACCTTTACACAAACTTTACACAAAAATGGGCGGCAGGAAGTTCCTACCGCCCAAATTAGCAGCAGCTCCGCTAGCGACCGCGTTTTTCGCGGTCTTGACGACGGCGATCGCGCCATTCCACAGCGGTCAAATAAAGTACACCTGCGGTGATGGCCAGCATTAGTACTAGTGCGGTGATCGCCAAAATGCTCAGGGGAGATACTCCGACATCCATACCCAGATTCATAATCAAATTGCTGATATTTGTTGATCGCTTAACCGCTAAATACTATGTGCTAAATGCTACAGACAGCAGCTATTTAGAAGCCATTGCGACCCCAAATGACTAACGAAATGGAGAAGGTGAACACCACTAGCAGCGAAACCCAGCCCAAAGACAAAATATCCATGATGCGATTTATCTATTTGAACAAATCTTCAATGCCTAGTTTACAGCGCTTTGGGCGTACTTTGGAACCAACCTACCGGGCTCCAGCCGCCGCCAAAGCGCCAACTGCTTCTGGAGTGGCTTCAAGTTCACTGGCGAGGTAAATTTCGGCATATGAGTGGCTCTCTAAGGAGGTTGGCTCTAATGCGTCTGTGCCGACTTTGAGCGCCGTGATCATGTCTTCTAGGGCGATCGCTTGGTCTGAAATCCTGGAGAAACTTGGGGCGATCGCGGGTTCAAATAGGGGTTGCGCGGCAGCGCATGCGCTCCACTGCCCCTGCACTGAGGCACCCAACAAGCTACAGTGCCCGCCGCGTCTACCTTCTGAGCGGTAGTGGGAACAACGGCGGCACGCTGAAACGCTGTGAGTGATATTGCTCATGGGAGGCTGCTTTGTGAAAAGGATAGGAACTGATTTCTTAAAGCCATTCTCATCAACGATTTTGGTTCGTTTTAACCAAACCAGGAGATGTAATGGCTAGTGGGCAAGGATTGTAGCGATTCCAAACAAAATCTGAAGTTTTAGATTGTTTTCAGAATTGGATTCACAAAGATACACACTGTTTAAGTCTTCCCATAACTTCAACGTATCGTTAAGAAACGGCCTAAGTTTTTGACAAAATCAGTTAGGGATCAGTAAAAACCGATCTCCAGAACATCTCTAAATAGTTTTTTGACGTTCACAAAAATATCTATACAAATGCCAGTCGCCCCTGCTGCCTCCCTATCATGACGGGGCATTTGCTAAATTCAGCTTTTTGTGCAGCAAGTTTACTGAAGATTTACCGAACTCATGGAACTCGGCTTGATTAACTACACAATTCCTGGAGTCTTTTCAGGAAACGTTAGATCAGAACCCGTGATTAAGCGGTCACCAACCCTTGGCCGCACAGAGTGAGCAGACGGCCCAGCGTTGCAGTTCTCCGGGGGGCGTGGGGCAATGGCAAGTCGGACAGAGCGGTAACTGACGCGATCGCGCTTGTACCTGTTTTGCCCAGGCATCGAAAGCTGTTTTAGGATCACGCAGAGGTGGATTTGGCAGCCTTGAAGGCTCGGTTTCAGGCAACGCTACCCGGCTCGGATGGGCTTGCCATAGTTTGATCTGCTCTGACGTTTCATCAGCCGCTGCATTCGAGCGCAGGGGGCGTTTCCACAGAGCTGTAGAGAAGCGGATATCGGTGAGGGGGCTAGAGACGCGACCGTTTAATTTGGCTAAAATCCGCTGCCGCTCAAACATGAGATTTTGCGCCCAAGCAGAGCTAGAGGTGGCAACTTGCAACACCTGCCGCTGAATGGAAATCGGGCGAGTTTGAGCCGTCACGGCTGGACCTACTACATCTGACCAACAGGCTAGCACTGCTTGAAAATGTCGTCGCGTGTGCCAGTTCTCTTGAGTTTCGAGCACCCCTAACATCTGATGCAGCGATGTAAGCGCCATGGGAACCTCTCAGCAATGACAAAGAACCGAATCCAATGAAATGATCAGGACTATTAGGACTAGATGAAGCGGCTGAAAAAGCTTAAGGGATGATCAGACCTGTTCTCAGTGTCCCTAGTTGCAATTTTTCAGAACCAATTCAGCGTAGATGCAATTTGCAGATGAGAGGCTGCCACCCAAGCAGGTGGACTGAACTCAGGCGACAACTGAATCGTTTTTCGGTTTGATTGCTAAACTTAACTATTTAGTGTCCCGAACCTCAATAAAATTGCTGAGTTTCAAGGTTAATCTAATTCATATAGATTTCATACTAGATATGATTCAAGGGGTTGAGGGTCTAGTTTCAGTTGCGCGTAGGGTTCTGAGTTGAGAGAACGATGCTGACACTCAGCACATCCATTTAGACCCTACTGCAATCGGGCTTCAGGCGCTTAATTATTCGGTTTACTTGTTTAATTCGTCACTTGTTACTTTTCGTCACTGGCAGGAGTCCTGCGATGCGTCGGCCATCTTCTCTAAAGTCTCAGCCTTTTTCTCAATCCACCTTACATCCAGTTTTGCAAACCATGTTGGGCAATTTGGATGTTCAACTAGATGAGGAATTAGCGCGCTATCGTCGCCAAAACGGTCGCCGGGAAGGTCAACCGGGGTTCCCCCGTCAAAACCACCCGTCCCCCATCCAGGAGACTTTGCCGCCGCTTGCTGCTGAGACTACCGCCCTTACTCAGACAGCCTATAGAGACGCTGGGCTGGGTGCTGCTGGAGTGCCACTGGCGATCGCCTCTGACCTTGATCCCAGCCCCTCCACATTAGCAACGCTCAACGTACCGCCCCAAACGGCTGACGAGTTGGCAAAGCCTTCAACAGATCTCTCGGCAGATGTTTCAGCCAAAGCAGAAGACGCCTGGGGACCCGATGCCTACTTAGAATCGTCAGAACATCTACTACACAGTCTGGGAGATGAAGAGGTAGATCTGCGGACCAGCCAAGAGTCGGGAATGCTCCAGAGCCTCCTGACACCCCTCGGAATTGGCTCCATGTTGCTGCTCCTGCTGTCTAGCCTCACCTTTGGCTATCTGTTAATGAATCCTTCGAGTATGAGCTTTTTGGGATTGGGTGCGAAGCAGCAGACGCCCGCTCCCAACTTAGCCACAGGTGGCGAAGTTGCAGGGGCGTCTGGGATGTCCAACGCCGCTACAGGGCAAAACCTATCGCCTAATCTGTCTGCGCAAGAGTTTCCCGATGTAACCCTAGATACGCTGAGTACGTTGTCCAAAACCACGACGACTGACCCTGCGAGTCCTGCCTTTACAGACTTGCCGCCCTCTGGGACGGGTTCGGCTGTTGCCCCCCGCCCCGGCACTGGATTAGGTGTTCCTCCCACCTCATCCGCATCTCAAGCCATCACCAGTGCCCCTGCATCCACAAATTCAGCCCCAAGTTCAGCTCGCACTAGTCAATCCACCGATTCAACCCGATCCCCGTCTCCGCGCAGCTCTAGCAATGCGGATACCCCTTCCCAGCGAACGCGGCCTCGCGGGACGACGGTGCCCGCCTCTCCTGCTCGTCCAGCGACTAGCTCAACAGCTACCGCATCTCGCCGTCCTGCGGCTACTGCTACTAGTGGGCGATCGCCCTCCACTCCAGCGGCCTCGCCTCAGCGCGCGACGTCGCCCCAGCCCCGTCCGCAGTCTTCCACCCCAACGGTAGCTGCGGCTCCTCGCACCCCTGCGGTTGCCCCCGCGCCCCGCAGTTCTACCCCAGCCTCCACCGCACCCTCAACCGCTGCGCCAGTTTATTTCTATGTTGTCATGGACTTTAGCGGCGATCGCAGCCTAGAGCAAGCCCGTCAGGTCGTGGACGATGCCTTTCTACGCAACTTTTCAGATGGCGCTAAAATCCAATTTGGTCGTTTTGTAGACCGCGAACGGGCGATCGCGCTGGCTCGCAATTTGCAAAGTCAGGGCGTTTCTGCGCGGGTCTACCAGCCCTAAGGCTAGCGACTGCTTGCTCACCCTCCGGATTTGGCATGTCTAAACTTGGGTTGCGATCGCGCCTGTTTTTCTCCCACGTCATCGTCATGATTGTGGGATTGGTCACCATTACTGTGATTGGGAAGTTCTCGTCGCCCCGGTTTTTCGTGGTGTACTTAGATCACATTGAGGGCAATGTTCTGAGCATTCGGACGCTCAGAACTGAACTCATGAGAGGCTTTGAGTTAGCCTGGACGCGGGGAGCGCTGTGGTCCTTGGTGATGGGTGCCACAGCCGCAGGTGCCCTCAGCTACCTGGTCTCCAAACGCATTGTGCAGCCGCTGATTCAAATGGAGGAGATTACCAAAAAGTTTGCCTCAGGCGAGCTAGACGAGCGCGTACCCGACAATGAAATTCCTGAGCTAAACCAGCTGGCCTCTAGCTTTAACCGGATGGCTGCCGACCTCCAAAG
>JAYUYI010000564.1:0-3368 GCA_043752545.1 Thermoleptolyngbya sp. | reverse complement strand
TGCACAGCCACTTAAGCGCCATTGTCTATCGCCATATTGCCCATAGTCGCGCCCAGCTAGGCTTTCAAGCCCGCTACGAGTTAATCGAAGACTTTATGCAGGGCTTTTATATTGAAGTGCTAAAGGCATTTCGTAAAGAAAATTATCTAGGCGATAGCTATAGCCCCAAGACTCGGCTAGAGCTGGCAGAATATATGGCCTTTACCGAACAATATGCCAAACGTCGCATCAACTTACCGGGACGCCGTAACCAGCAGTTAATTGTGCTGCGCGCTCAAAGTTTTGCCCGTCGCCAGCCTGTCGAAACCTCGGTCGATATTGAACTAGCGGTAGAATCAGGACGCGGTGAAGACGGCGATATCCACAGTCGCTCGCCTGTGATGCAGCAGGTGCGGGAGCAAATGGTTGCCGATGCGCTCGATCCGTCCGAAGGGGTGCTGCGCGATCGCGTCGTCGATGAGCTGGTGCAGTATCTAGAAGCGCAAAAGCAAACCGACTGCATCGACTATTTGGTTTTGAAAATGCAAGACCTGACCGCTCCCGAAATTGACGAAATCTTGGGGCTGTCTCCTCGCAAGCGCGATTATTTGCAGCAGCGGTTTAAGTACCACGTCGAAAAGTTTGCCCGCTCCCATCGCTGGCAGTTGGTTCACCAGTGGCTGGGTGCAGACCTCGACCAAAACTTAGGGATGCCGCCCCAACAGTGGGAAGCCTTTCAGCAACAGATTTCGGCAGAGCAACAGCAATTGTTAGCCCTGAAAGGACAGAAGGAAAGCGACCAGGCGATCGCCCAAGTGCTACATTGCACGCCCAAACAGGTTCACAAGCGCTGGGTTCAGGTGTTGGAATTGGCATGGCAGTTCCGCAACCAGTAGTTAGGCTTTTCCGTTCAGTCCAGCTAGGCTCATTTTTTTCTCGTGCTCTGTTCATGGCAGATCAAGCCCTAGGAGCAGCGCTCCGCCGCTGCCGCAGAGACTTGGCTCAAGTTTGCTCCCAAGGTGAGCGTGTAGACAAAGGGTGAAGCCCCCGTGCAGGTCATCGGTTGACGGTCGATGCGCCGAGGAGAATACCACGCATCAGCGGTGACGATCACCTGCCCATCCGCCCACTCCAAGTCTCGAACCACCAGTGAATTAGTCCGCCCACTGCTTAGAACCGCTGTCAGAAAAGTACCCGCTGTTGGGTTACCCGTATTGGGGTTGAGTCGGACAATGACCGATACTTGAGAGCCACCCCCATTGCCATAGCTCCTGAGCCAGCCTCGTGTACTAAAGCGGCGGTAGTCTTGGCTAGCGGTTCCCTGGGTGCCTGTGGCTGTAAACACGGTATATAGATCGTTGGAGCCGTTCCACAGTAGGCCATAGCCTTTACCATCATCCTCCGTGCTTTCATAGTCGGTGCGGCACCAAGTGCGACGACCCTGGTCAAACCGCACCACAATCGGATTTTGGTTATCGCGCGAGACCTGCTGATAGCCAGCATAAATGCGCGATCGCCCAAACGATACCACTGGGCCACTCTTGCGTCGAATCACCGCTTCCGAGTCTCGACAAGAAAAGCTGACTGGGTTCCTCAAAGACGACTGCCCAACCGCATTAGCAGGAAGCGTGGTCAGCAGCAACGATGGCACGCTCAAACTGATTCCTAAGATAGCAGCCAAACCGGCGCGCGTAGAACTGAAGCAAGCCCTAACAGGCAAGCCCAACCGCAGCATTTTTGAAATCATACATAGTTCAGGCGAGGGGAAAGGAGTGAACTCGGTGGTGATGCGCCCCTAAACTCCTACAGCATCTTTCTACAAAATCTTTAAGAAAAAATGCGCCTTGATTAGCGCTTTAACCGATCAACAGCATATCAACGGGATGAGTAGCCTGTCCAAGACACAGCATGTTTAAGCTGCTCACCGCCAACGTTTCTCCAACCTTAACCCACCCCATCCTGCAGGCGGCTCTGTAAATTTACGGGCTATTCCAAATCAGGCTCTAGGACTGCCGGGTTTCGCCCTCTTCTAATCGCTGAGCCAGATTTTCGTCGTTCAAATAAATAGCGCGAATATCCTCCGGCAAGGCTTCCTCTAGGCCGCGATAGCCCTTTTGCAGTTCTGATTTAACCTGATTTGGAGACAGCTGCTCTCCCTCAGCTTGGAGATAGGCAGAGATCCGGGTTTCGCTCCAGTGAAAGGACTGTGCCATGACAATCATCAACCGCTGAATCGGCAAGAGCTGATCTAGTGCCTGCTCGACATAGCACCACAAGGGGGGTGGCGCAGCTTGCAGCGAATAATTAATCGACTCTATCGGAGGCAGCTCTGCCTGGTTAATACAAACCGCTGTCACGTTGATAATCCACGACTGTAAGGTTTTTCCTGGTGCAGTCGCGGGATCAAGGTCTAACTCACTCAATTTGTGGAAAACATGCCGCCAGGTGTGCCCAAATAGGTAATCGGCCTGCACAGGTGATCGCGCTGAATGTCGAATTAGGGTGTAGACCAGGGGGCTATAGCGGCAATAAATCGCTGCAAAATACTGACCCGCATCAGGATGTCGCTGGAATAACGTTAGCAATTCTTGATCGCTGTAGTGCGACAAAGACTTGATCAGTGGATGGGTTGCTTCAGACAGAGCGGGGGTTTGCACAGCCTTTCATACCGTTAAATCGTCTTTGTTAAATCGTCTTTAAATAGTAACGGCTGTACCTAATAAACGCATCAGATGATTTCACTGATGCGTTTCACTGATGCTAAATATAGAGCAGGAGTTCAGGCAGACTTATGATGATCCCAGGAATTTGTCATGGGGATGCTGGTCTAGAAGTACTGTAGGAAGGAACGAACCGGATATACTGAATCTGTGTTGATTGATGGATCTTCGCGATCGCAGTGCCCTGCGGAGCTAGATTTCCCTCATTGCCCTCTTTATTGCCCCTAGTCTGTCGCCTAACGTGGGAAGTATGAACCCAGGAATCGATTTACAAGCAAGTTTCGTTCAGGCTTTGGAAGGGTTTGGGTTAACGGCAGGAGCCGCCAAAACCGTTTGGATTCCATTGCCGATGGTGCTCATGGTTGGGGCTGTAACCGTTTTAGCGTTGGTCTCTACCTGGCTAGAACGAAAAATTTCTGCTGCCGCCCAACAGCGCATTGGGCCTGAGTATGCCGGTCCTGTGGGGATGTTGATTCCTGCCGCCGATGTGCTCAAGCTGTTATTTAAAGAAGAAATTTTGCCAGCAAAGACAGACCCATGGCTGTTTGCGATCGCCCCCATGCTGGTCTTTATCCCTATCTTCTTGTCCTACCTAATTGTGCCGTTTGGGCAGAACATGATCATTACCGACATCAGTATCGGTGTGTTCTTGTGGATTGCGCTCTCCAG
>JAYUYI010000563.1:0-8301 GCA_043752545.1 Thermoleptolyngbya sp. | reverse complement strand
ATTGGGTTTCCTGCTGTCATTGATTGGAGGAATTTGGGGCATAGTCTTGGCCTTTCAAGACAGCACGATTTGGGGGCTGCTCTACCTGTTCGTCCCGTTTGCCTCGCTCGTATTTATTATCAAAAAATGGGGCAACCCAGCAGTAAAAAAGTCTTTCTTCTTGGGGTTACTAGGAGCCGCGATCGCTATCCTTGGGGCTTTTTTGGGAGGACGGATGATTCCCGACACGCTGATCATCGCGCCAGATCTAACGGGTGCCATTCCAGTGCCCAACGCCACACTGACGTTTAACATGCCGTAGAGGTTTAGCAATGCTAAACCTCTACCAGTAACCCAGTGAGCTACAGCGATCGCCGTCTCAACCAATCTGTTTTTTCTACAGCGCTGACGGGGAAACAGGGGCATGAGGATCGCGACGATGCAATCTGGGGGAAGCGGGTCGTGGTGGTGGGGCAGACCAATAGACGATCTTTTCGACTAGCCAGGGAGCGGCACGATTAACCCACGCGGCCAGGTGACTTTGCCACCCGACCAAGACTTCTGGAGATTCTGTCCGCAAGCCTCGCATCAGGGTTTTTGCCACCTGCTGCGGCGTCATCGGCATGATTCCTTGGAACCAATCCAGCTCTTTCACCATGTCTGTATCGGTCAAGGTGGGCAGCAGTGCCGTCACCTGTACATTGTGGGGAGCTAGTTCGCTCCGCAGGGCTTGGGTGAACCCTAGAATGGCAAACTTGGTGGCGGAATAGGTGGCCATCGTTGGCGCGGCTACTTTTCCCATCAGACTCGACACATTGACGATGCGGCCTTCGCGCTGCGATACCATGCGGCGAGCCACCATGCGGGTGATACTGTACATCCCAATCAAATTGACGGCAATTTCTTGCTCCACCTGCGGCAGGCGAGATTGTAAAAACGGGCTTTGATGCGCCACCCCGGCGCAGTTGACCAGCAGATGGATGGGGCCATAATTGCGCCAGACTTGGGCGATCGCCACACTGACATCGGCGGGTTGGGTCAAATCGAGCGGCACCACAATCGCCTCACAGTCCAACAATTCCACATCACTCGCCACCGCTTCCAGCCGTTGCCGATCGCGGGCAATGAGGATCAGCCGGGTGACACCATGGCGGGCTAGCTCAATGGCGATCGCCCGACCAATGCCGCGAGAAGCTCCAGTTACCAGAGCTGTTTTTCCTTGTATGTCCATAACGTTGAAACCCTCCATTTTTTGGGCTGTGCCGCCTGATCAAACCGATTTGCAAACTTTGGCGATCGCAAAACAGGCTGACTGCGCAACAAAACCATGTGCAGCAGATGCGAGTGCAGCAGATAGATAAACCAATCGATCAATTAATCAATCACAGAACCGAACAAAGTGCGCTATTGGACGGCTCAATTCATCAGTAGGCCATAGCTAGATGAATGATCAGCGCTACAGACAGGCATTAGTTCAAACAACAGAGAGACAGGAGATTGAAACAGGGGAACTGACTAGCCGCTTCCAGCGAGCAGGGAACCAAGCACACTAGTTGGGAGATATAGCAAGGCTAACAACACCAATCAATCAAAGCTCTAAAACCAAAGTCCAAGCCATCATTCTGGCAATGCAAACGGGCAAGAATCATTGGGCAACATTGGAGCCGCACTGGAGCACTATGCCAACACCAATCTAGAAAAGCGTAAAAAGATCAGTAAAAAAAGATCAGGCAGGTTTGGATCAATACACGAGCGGGACAGAGAGAACCGAACCGAAATCATCAAATCACCGTAACGGCTGCTAAACCGAGACCTCTAGTTTTTAACAGGGAAGGCGAACCACTCAACCTAGCCATTAGCAACCAAATAGCGCTGAACTGTGACGAGTGGCCACAGAGTTTGCATTAACGCAATTCATGGATGATCTGCCTCCTTCAACCGTAATCATTGACCTAAGTCAACCTGCTTGCTCTGACGTTAGCAACTGATTTACAGACCTGCAACACTTTTTAATCAAACCCGTTAACTGTTACATTTGTTAACAAATCGTTCACAAAGCAGTTCGCCCGATCCCGGCTTTGACTCAATTCACAGCAAATTCATGCGCAGAACCCACTCTAGATCGCAGATCCAGTGGAACTTTATCGTCTAGAAACCAAAAACAATTCTGAGAAAATGCCCCGTGCTCTCCAGAAATCTGAGTGGTGCCAAAAATTAACTTCGGCCAGATTTTAATGGCAAGCCGAATCTATCCTAGAGGGAGAAAGGTACGGCTCAGGGGCATTTGAGTAGTTTTACGGAGGATTTGCTCAAGCACTCTGCTCAATTTGACGGCTGGATGCGGATGAAGGCGATCGCCCCTTGCCACGGCACCGTCTGATGCATCAGGGCAGTAAAAATTGCTTCTCGTACCTTGGCAATCTCTGGTGCGCTTAGGGAGTTTTGCAAGTGATCGAGGTAGCTGGGGCGATCGCCGCCGGGGCTAAACCAGCGATTGAGCAGGGCGGGCGTAATCCGCAAATCGGTTTGCGTGTGTTCAAGCTGAAGCGCGAGGTGGGTGCCAACATCCTTAAACTGGGCGTTCAAATCCTCTATGTCCCACGTCAAGATCGGCTGATCGGCATGGGTATAGATCGATTCTTCGGCTTTGGCTAATTTCCGGTGCAGCTTCACCCCTAATCGTTCGGGTTCAATCAGTTGATACAGACGTTGGGTATATTTTGGCATCGCTTCTGCCAGCACCATCACCCCATCTGGCTGCAACAGCCCCACCACAGCCCGTAGCCCACCCTGAATTTGATCTGGGAATGCTTGCCGCCCCTGCCCAAAAATATTGCGTCCCAAAATCCGATCGAACCGCAGCGAAGCCTCGTCGGCTCGTAGCCGCTGGGGAAGGTCTAGCAGGGAAGTTTGAACAATCAGTGGGCGGTTGAGTTCGGGCAACGCCGCCGCTTGTTCTTGCAGAGCAGTGGCCGCTTGAGCGGTGTCCACACAGGCATACACGGCTCCCTCGGGCACGCGACGAATGGCTTCCCAAGTTAGCAGTCCGCTGCTGGCATTTAAGTCCAGCACCAGGTGGTGACGCTGCGGTGGAGCCAGGGTAAATAGGCGATCGCGCACAGCCCCCAACCGCTCCCCTGTCTGGCTGAGCGTTCGCTGCAGCCAGCGATCCATGCCTGCATTGGGGGGACTAAAGGTCAACACGTCGGGCAGCGCCACCTCAACGCCCTCGACCAGCGCCGCTAGTTGGGCTTCGCGCTTACGAGCCACGTCCTGCTGAATTCTGCCCTCGTACCCCTGCCCAGACGGTTGATAAAATACCTGCCCCTGCAAGCTATGGGGCAAATATTGCTGCTCCACCCAGTGGTCGCGGTAGGCATGGGGGTAGAGGTAGCCCGCGCCGTGACCAAAACTATGCTTGTCGCGGCTGGGATCGCGCAGGTGTAGCGGTACGTCGTCTTCGCGCTCTTGCTCGACTGCTGCCAGGGCATCAAAAAAGCCCATCACGCTGTTGGATTTGGGGCAGGTGGCCAGATACAGCGCCGCCTGCGCCAATGGGTAGCGACCTTCTGGCATGCCCACTCGGTCAAAGGTCTGAGCACAGGCATGCACCACTGCGATCGCCTGGGGATCGGCCATGCCCACGTCTTCACCCGCCAAAATTAGCATCCGTCGGAAAATAAAGTGCGGATCTTCTCCGGCATAGACCATGCGCGCCAGCCAGTACATTGCTGCATCTGGGTCTGATCCCCGCAGGCTTTTGATGAAAGCGCTGATGGTATCAAAATGGGCATCGCCTTCTTTGTCATAGAGAACAGCGCGCCGTTGGATCGATTCTTCGGCCACGTCGAGGCTAATGTGGATCACGCCGTCGGCCTGAGGGGGCGTCGTTTCAACCGCCAGTTCTAGGGCGTTGAGCAGGGCGCGAGCATCGCCGTTGCAAACGTTGACTAGGTGAGTGCGAGCGGCAGGATCAAGCTGGACGGGCAGGGTGCCATAACCGCGATCGCCATCCTGTAATGCCTGGGTAATCACGCGTTCTAGATTTTGATCCCCTAAGGATTTGAGCTGAAAAATCCGCGATCGGCTGACTAGCGCCTTGTTGACTTCAAAGTAAGGATTCTCCGTCGTGGCACCAATCAAAATCACGGTGCCGTTTTCTACCCAGGGCAGCAGCGCATCCTGCTGGGCTTTGTTGAATCGATGCACTTCATCCACAAACAAAATGGTGCGCTGGCCGTGCATTCCCCGCTGAGACTGGGCAGTGGCGATCGCGTCTCGAATCTCCTTCACCCCGGACAGCACCGCATTAATTGAAATAAACAGGGCGCGGGTGGTATTGGCAATCACCTGTGCCAGCGTGGTCTTTCCGGTTCCCGGCGGCCCATAAAAAATTAGCGACGATAGCTGATCGGCCTGAATTGCGCGCCGCAGCAGTCGCCCTGGCCCCACAATGTGATCTTGGCCAATAAATTCATCCAGCGTCCGAGGTCGCATCCGTGCCGCCAGTGGCGCTTCGGCGGCGGTCAACTGCTGGAGCTGTTGGTCAAACAGATCCATTTAACTTCACTTGAAATAAATCAGCAGGTTTAGCCCCGGAATCGTGCGCGATAGCGTCCACAGCAGTAGCGCCGTGTAGAGCAAGCCCACCGTCCACTGATACCACACTAGCGACGTCAGCAGCCCAGGGACATGCTCGTCGCGCAGGCGGATATCGTTGAAACCAAAGCGCAGCAGGTTATTGAAGCTAAAATCTAGATAATTTAGCCAGTTCCAGCGGCGATCCCACAGCAGGGGGGCGTAGCGTTCGCGGAACAGGGGGTAACGCGGAATGGTAGGCAAACGGCCAATCAAAATCCGGAGTTGACGCAAGGTGCCTTCTTCCACAAAGTAGCTGACGTCCATTTTGTCGTGGAAGCGACCACGCTGGTAAATCAGGAGCAGCAGCACCGCCGGAACCGGGACGGTGACCACGCCCAAACAGGCTAGGGTGAGCCACGGATGTTCTGATACTCGGAAAATAGCCACCAGTCCGGCGATCGCCAATCCTCCCGCCCCGCCGCTGATCCACAGCGTTTCGCCCAGCGTGGGCACAATCGGCTGGGGATGGAGCCGCCGGAACCGATCGACTAGCCAAAATACGACCGCGAAATAGGCGATCGCCACCATCCCTACCCCCAATGTCAGCCACGAGTTGGTGCCGTAGTGGGTTAGCAGCAGCAGCAAACTGAGGCTAAACCAGTTGAGCGCGTAGCCCAATCGTCCTGTTAGTGAGCGGCGATCGGTGGCTAAAACGCGATCGCGCACTTTTATATAGGTGGCTAAATCGAGGCTCTCCAGTTTGAGCAAGTCTGTGGGGCTACGAAAGGGCTGCTGAACGCGGGTGGTGACAATTGTTTCAGCCTGTTTTGCCGAAAATCCAACCTGCATTAGCCGCGTGGGCGAAGCGGTGTTCAAGTTCACCCCCACCAGCATCCGCTGGAGCTGTCGCAGGCGCAGGCGCTGCGTCAAATAGCCTATCTGGTTAGCATCGGGAATCTGCTCTAGCGAACGAAAATTGCGCACCAAATTCCGCAACAGGGTTTCATTGCCCTGCAACGTTGGCACCGAAATCACCCGCCCGATTTGCCCCGGATTGCCCAAAATCTTGGCCTGATCGGGGTTGAACTGTAGCCCCGCCACGTTCAGGTAAGCCCCGCGTCCAAACCGGGCATCGCCAAAATCAGCTTGATCTTGAATCATTGCGCCCCGTAGGTTTACCGGCAGCGTAAACTGCGCCTCGCGAAAGGTAATCGGCTGCTCCAACACTGCTTCTGAGAGAAATAGTGCCTGCGAAAATTGTCCTTGGTTAAAGGATGACAGCGCTTGCCACTGGGTTTGGGCAAAGTCGGCGTTGCCCTGCCACTGCACTCGGCTAAAGTTGGCCGACTGCTGAAACACCGCTCGGCTAAAGTTGGCCGTCGCCTGAAATTCACTGCTTTGAAAATTTACTTTGCCCTGAAACCGCGCCTGATTGAATCCGGCACGGTCAAAAAAGAGGGCGCTGCGAAAGCGGGCATCTTGCCGAAACACCGTATCGGCAAAGCTAACGGGCTGAATAAACCGGGTTTCTGACCAATCTGCGGCCTGCACAAACGTGGCTCCGATCGCATCTAGGCCGCTCAAAAAGAAGGTATTGGCAAAATTGGCAAACCCTTCAAACCGGGCCTGGGTAAGCTTTAGGGGGCCTCGCAGCACCGTAATTTGCAAGCTGGGCGGTGCGGCGGGGGTGAGCAACGAGCGCGACAGTTGGCTGAGTTGAGTCAGACGGCGGCGATCGCGTCGCAGTTGAGCCTGTTCTGTTTCGGTAAACAGGGGCGACAGACCGTCGCCATACAGCGGGGCTCGCAGCCCAATCTCGCTAATGGCCAGATCACCTTGAATCAGGGAATAGCTTAAATCGAGTCCTAGGGGCGTGGGCGATCGCTGCAAACTCGCCTGGAGCAAGCGATAGAACTGCAGCCGAAAGGCTTCGTTTTCAGGGCGCAAATCAATCACTAAGCGGCGTAAATCGACAACCGGAACGCCTTCTAGTTGACTGGGTTTTTTCAGCCGCTGTTGCAGTAGGTCTAACGTCAGCGGCATCTGCTCAGGCTGGGCAATGGCCGCCAGGGCAGGGCGGGGAACGAATAAGCAAAGAGCGATCGCCCCTAGGCAAATTAGACCAAGCACCGCTCTCGAAACCCACTCGCGTCCATGCTTCAAAATAATGTCAGCCCAACCTACTGCAAGCCTGCTTTTGCATCATCCCACTATTTGCCGACCACTATTTGCCGACCACTACTTGCTGTCCTCACGCCTGGAAGTAGCTCCATTGAGCGGCACTTTTCGCGCTAGCTGCGCCACAAAATACTGCGTTGCTAGCATTGGCTGATCGGCGTCCATAATTGCCCGCACAATTGCCACTCGCTCTGCCCCGGCTTGAAGCACATCGTGGACGTTGTCGCCATTGATCCCGCCGATCGCAAACCACGGCAGTGGAGCATGGGCAGCCGCATGACGCACATAATCCAGCCCCGCCGCCGCTTTACCCGCCTTGGTGGGCGTTTCGTAGACAGGCCCGACCCCGATGTAGTCTGCCCCTTCTTGAATGGCGCGCTGCATTTCCTCTGGGTTGGTGGTGGAGCGCCCGATAATTCGCTGTGAGCCTAATAGCTGACGCGCCACGGCAATCGGCATGTCTTGTTGCCCCAGGTGTACGCCGTCGGCATCTACTGCTAACGCTAGATCAACGCGATCGTTGACCAAAAACAGGGCATCGTAGCGATGGCAGAGGTGACATAGTTTCTCCGCTGTGCGTAGCCGCACCAGGTCATCGGCTGTTTTGTCGCGATATTGCACCAGGGTTAAGCCCCCTTGCAGCGCCGCTTCTACCGCAGGCAGCAGGCGATCGCTGGCTGAAGTGACCAAATAGAGGGGCGATCGCTCCAGTTTTTGGTGGCGCTGATTGCCCGTCAGCGTGCTTTCCAGCCCATAGACCCGGTAGCGCATTTGCTTAGACGCTGCCGCCATCTCAAGACTGTCGATTTTGCCATATTCTTCTAATACCCGCAGCGCTTCTTGAATCCGACAGAAGTTTGCTTGCAGCACCGCCGTCACGGTATGCCGCTGCTCCTCTTGGGCATGGGTCAACTGAGTTCCCAGGTCACCTGGAGTATCCCGTGCCGCCCGATATTCAGCTCGGTGCCAGGATGCCAACTCTTGTCGCAGGTCTTTGCACAGCGCTGCCGACTGAGCATCATTTAGCCCAAATCTGCACCATTCTTCAATAATTCGCAAGCCTTCTCGCGCCCGATCTAAGTTGGCATCCAAAATCCGATACACGGCAGATTTGGAAAATTCTTGCTGGCTTTTCATCATGCTCAACCCTAGTGCTGCCGCATCTACTCAATCTACTGAATTCGCCCTAAATCGTCGAGAGCTGAAGTTCACCAAGCCACCGCTAGTTGCAGTTCTACTATTTATACACGTCGCATACACATCTCGTTTTACCTTGACTTGATAGAAACAACCCAAAGCAGCTGCCGATGGAAGAAAGGGTCACAGGCACTTGCCCCTCGCTACCCCTGCAATACCATAGCGTTTCCAGCACCCCTTGATCCTCACCGATGCGACCTTGCAGAGGGGGTGTGGGGGACGGGCTTCCTCCCCTGCTGGGGGTTTGGGGGAAACCCCCAAGGCTGTTGGCTCGAACGTCAAACATCCCTCATGCAGTTTCAGAACCTAACTCAGCCTCAGGCAATCTCCAAATGCATCGCAAACGCACTATTTTGATATAAAACT
>JAYUYI010000562.1:0-3372 GCA_043752545.1 Thermoleptolyngbya sp. | reverse complement strand
CGGGACGCGGTGTCGGTATGGACGTGGTGCGCACCAGCCTGAATGACATTCGAGGGGTAGTCAACATTGATTCATCGGTAGGTCGAGGTACCACCTTTACCATCCGTCTGCCGCTCACGCTCAGCATCTCTAAGGCGTTGTCCTGCATTAGCAACCGCTCCCGCATTGCCTTCCCGATGGATGGGGTGGAAGATATGTTAGACGTGCCGCGCGATCGCATCCAAACCAACGAGAACGGGCAGTCCTGCATTCAGTGGCGCGACCAACTGCTGCCGTTCCAGCCGCTTTCAGACTTGTTGAAGCATGGCCGTAGTCTGGGGCGAGGTAGCGTGTACGGCGGCAACCAAGAAGAAGACATGGTGTCTGTAGTAGTGCTGCGCAGTAATGCCGGCAGCTATATGGCTCTGCAAGTAGACCAAGTACTGGGCGAGCAAGAAATTGTAATTAAGCAGCTCGAAGGACCCGTGCCCAAACCATTGGGCATTGCTGGGGCAACCGTGTTGGGGGATGGGCGCATCATGCCGATCGCCGATGTGCTAGAGCTAATTGACCTGTCCCTGGGTCGGATCCGCCGAGAAGGCAGTAGCCTGTTGTGGGATAAGAGTGGCAACGAAATTCCGGTTGAACCTGTTGAAGTCAAGACTGACCCAACGGTATTAATTGTGGACGACTCGATTACGGTACGAGAGCTGCTCTCCATGACCTTTGCCAAAATCGGCTTCCGGGTAGAACAGGCTCGTGACGGCCAAGAAGCTTGGGAGAAGCTGCGTTCTGGGCTACCCTGCGATATCGTTTTCTGTGACATTGAGATGCCTCGCATGGACGGGCTAGAGCTGCTCTCCCGGCTGCAAAAAGACCCAGCGCTAAACCAAATCCCGATCGCCATGCTCACGTCTAGGGGAGCCGATCGCCACCGTCAAATGGCCGTGCAACTGGGTGCAAAGGGCTACTTTACCAAGCCCTATTTAGAAGAAGCACTGCTGGATGCGGCTCAGCGGATGCTCAAAGGTGAAGTGCTAGTTAGCAGCTAATTGATACAACGGCAAATTAATACAACGGCGCAGCTAAGCAGCAACGAGCATTTCAATTGGACTCCTCAAAAAGATCTGGAAAATCACGACGACCGCTGACAACCCGCAGAACTTCAATCCCATCGTCCGAAGCCCTGTAAAAATGACATAACCTTCCAAGGGTAATCCTCGAAGGTCGGGGCGGATTGTCCCATAGCTTTTGCCGCTGTTGGGGAAAGCAACGAGTTGTTGGCACTAAGCAAGCCAAATCTTGTCATGTCGCAATTAATACCGTTCTAACAGCAGCTTTACTTCTGCCGCTAAATCCATTGCGTTCAAGGCATTCCACTCAGCTTGTCGCACTGCCAGAAATGCAGTTGCTAGGTCAGCGCCTAGGGCCTTTAGCAATACTGGGTCTTGGCGCAGATGCGCGATCGCCTCTGCCAAATTCAGCGGTAGTCGATCGATTTGGCGCTGTTTGCGTTCTGCGTCCGATAAATGACCGGGATCAACCGTAACCGGGTCTCCGGGTGTCAGGCTGCACCCAATACCGTCTAGTCCAGCGGCGATCGCCCCTCCCAATGCCAGATACGGGTTAGCCGAGGCATCTACTGTTTTCAGTTCAAAATGGGTAGGGCTGGGTGGCGTTGGGTTGCTGGGCACCCGCACGGCGGCCTCGCGATTGTCAACCCCCCAGGCTCGAAAGGCACCGCTCCAAAAATGGGGTTGCAGACGACGGTAGGAATTGGGGCTAGGGGTGGTCAGCGCCATCAGGGCAGGCAAGTGATCGAGCATACCGCCAATAAAAAACAGGGCAGGTTTAGATAATCCCTGGACTCCGCCCGACTCGGATGTAATATTGTGCCCCTGTTGCCATAAACTCAGGTGCAGATGACAGCCGCTCCCGGCCTGGTCAGCAAAAATTTTGGGCAAAAATGAAGCGGTTAACCCATGGCGCAGGGCAACCCCCCGCACCGTTTCTCGAAAGGCAATCTGCCAGTCTGCGGCCTGTAAGGCATTGGTATAGCGAATCGAAATTTCGTGCTGGCCGTGCCCCGCCTCTGGATAGTAGCGCTCGACCGGAATCCCCTGAGCCAGCAACGCCTCGGCAATGGCGTCAATCACCGCCTGGTTGATATTCATCCCCAGAGTCGAGGCAAATAGAGTCTGGTCTACCGGAACTTTTTCGCCATTCGCGGCGGTCTTAAACAAATAAAATTCGTTTTCAAACGCAGCTTGAATCTGCAACCCGGCTTGCTGTGCCTGGGCGATCGCCCGCTTCAAAAACGCTCGTGGACACAGATCCCACGGCTGTTGATGTAGCCGCATGTCTGCCATGACGCTGGCGTGCCCTGGCGCGTAGGGCAAGCACTGTAGGGTGTTCCAATCGGGCACTAGCCATACTTCTCCGACCGGGCCGAGGCCGCTATCGGGGGCGATCGCATCTGCCATAATCGGCACGGCCTGTTGAGCCATGGAGATGCCAATCCCATCGGTATAATTTTCCTCCAAAAAGCCAACATGAAAGGCTTTAGCTCGAATTAAATTGGCGTTATCGCACCAGAGCAGTCGCACAAATCGAATGTCATTTGCGTCTAGGAAGTGGGCAACAGAGGATAATGACGGTAGCGGACTGCCCATAGCGTTGCAAAAGTGGAGACGGTAGTTGGATCTGACCCTGAGTCGATTAAACCCCATATTGCATGCTTCTACGCAACATCCAGCGAAAAGTGTTGTACAAATCAAAAGTAGTATAAACCGCGCGATGTGCAACTTTGCCGAACCCCCTCACCCTTTTCATGTATCAACATTGGAACTGTGCTGAAGCTGTGGTCAGATGAAAGCGGCTTGGGTCAGGCGGCTGTTAACCCTGGCATTATTTTTTCAGAGTCGGATAATGTGATCCCCGATGTGGTTTGGGCAAGCCATGAGCGGTTAGGTCGGCTACTGGATGATGCAGGTCAGCTCACGGCTGCCCCCGAACTCGTGGTTGAGGTGCTGTCTCCGGGTAAGCCAAATGAAACCCGCGAATGCCTCTGGCACGGCTTCGCCGAACGAGACGCAAAGCTAAAGCTGTATTCTGTCCGAGGAGTGCTTGAATATTGGATTGTGAATTTTAGAGAACCATGTGTTGAAGTGTATCGCCGTGAGAATGCGGCTTTGAAACTGGTCGCAACGCTTTATTGCCAAGATCAACTGACCAGCCCAATTTTGCCTGGTTTGAGCTGTTTGGTCAGTCAATTGTTCTAGGTAAACAGCTTCAAACTCTTGAATGCGATCGCTAATCAGGTGAATCGGCAAACATACTCTGCGCGATCGCCCATCTGGCAAAAGTTACGGTTCAGCGAGCCGCTCTAGATGA
>JAYUYI010000561.1:0-3373 GCA_043752545.1 Thermoleptolyngbya sp. | reverse complement strand
TAGGCGGCGGCAGTTTCCCCAGACCGGGCGAAATTTCCCTGGCGCACCGAGGCATTTTGTTTTTGGACGAGCTAACCGAATTTAAGCGAGACGTGTTGGAATTTTTGCGACAGCCGCTCGAAGACGGCTGCGTCACGATTTCGCGGACGCGCCAGTCTGTCTCCTTTCCAGCCCAGTTTACCCTGATTGCCAGCACCAACCCCTGTCCCTGTGGCTACTTTGGCGACACCGTGCAGCCCTGCACCTGCTCACCGCGCAACCGGGAACACTATTGGGCTAAACTATCGGGTCCTCTGATGGACAGAATCGATCTGCAAGTGGCGGTGAATCGGCTCAAGCCAGAGGAAATGATCCAACAGCCCAAGGGTGAAGAGTCGGAGTCGGTGCGGGTACGGGTACAGCTAGCGCGAGAACGGGCTGGCGTTCGCTTTGCTGACGAAACCCTGCGCTGCAATGCCGAAATGCAAAGCCGCCATCTGCGCCAGTGGTGTCAGTTGGATGAGGCAACGTCTAAGCTGTTAGAAGGAGCAATCCGCAAATTGGGGCTGTCGGCTAGAGCCACCGATCGCATTCTAAAAGTGGCGCGCACCATTGCAGACCTGACGGGTGATGCTGTGCTGCAAACCCAGCATGTAGCTGAAGCGATTCAATATCGCACTATTGATCGCATGCAGTAGATTTGACCCCAAGTGAGTGACTAGCACTGGAACACATTTTTGGCAAACGCGTCTATGGATTAGCCTGATGTGTCTCTAGGTCTATTGAAGACTAAATCTATTGAAGACTTTCTAAGCAGACGTGCATACGAGACACTTCTGTCGCATTGTATAAATGCATCTGTATGAAAGCATCTGTATCAGAGCATTTGCTGGACATTAGCCTATTTTTTTAAGGAGAGGGGTTCTATGAATCATGACCCGCTTCACGATCGCCCATCAACACCCGAGAATCTGCCTGAGCCAGATCCAGACCTGCATCCAGACTTGATGGTAGCAGAGGAGCGATCGCCCGAATCACCCTCTCGGCTCATCCCGCTGGGGCTAGTGGTCGCCATTGCCGCCGTGGTGTTGGCGGCAGGCAGCGCTACAGCGTGGTGGACATGGACGCAAGCCAAGGCTCCCACTCCAACGCCGACGCCGCTGACGCAAGACACGCCTCAACCGCTGATCGATCCCAACCCTGCGGTCTCACCGTCTACAATTCCTCAACCGACGACTCAGCCGTCTGAGCAACCCTCCCCTGCTGCGGAGCAAACAGTTCAGGTCTACTGGCTGAAGGATGTGGGCGATCGCCTTGAACTTGCGCCTGCTTCGATGACGCTGCCAGCTTCACCGGAAGCCGACACCACGCTGAAAGCCGTATTTGAGCAACTGCTGAAAGGGCCTGCCGAAGCCGCCGTTGCCTCTACGATTCCGAGTGCCACAGCGCTCCGCAGCCTCGAAATTCGTCAAGATGGCATTCATGTAGACCTGTCGAAAGAGTTCACTTCAGGTGGCGGCAGTGCTTCGATGACCGGGCGATTGGCGCAGGTGGTCTATACGGCCACGACACTAGATCCGTCGGCAAATGTCTGGATTTCGGTCGAAGGCAAGCCGCTAGACGTGTTGGGTGGGGAAGGGATACTGGTAGATCAACCCATCACCCGCACCGTTTTTGCGCAGAATTTTCCGCTGTAGGCAATCAGTAGCGATCGCCAGCAACAGCTAAATGCTCCGGAAGGGACGAACGGGGATAAGATCAAAGGCGATTCCCTGACTAGCCCGCTTCAGCCACAGAGTCTAGCGCCAGTGCGTAGCCCTCCTGAAATGACGGTGAACGGGCAGAGGCATCTGGCGACTTTGACCTTGCAGGGCAGATTATTTCGGCTATTTTTTGGGTTCCCTTATGACTGATGCCGCTGCCGCTACACCGACTCCTGAGCGTGAAAAACTAAGCCTGAGTACCAAGCTGGCCTATGGTGCTGGAGATTTGGGCCCTGCCATTATGGCCAATATTCTGTCGGCGTTTTTGTTGATTTTTTTCACCAATGTGGCAGGGCTAAGCCCCGGCATTGCGGGCAGCATCTTGCTGATTAGTAAAATTTGGGATGCGGTCAATGATCCCTTTGTCGGCATGCTGAGCGATCGCACCCAAAGCCGCTGGGGACGACGCCTGCCGTGGATACTGTGGGGCGCGATTCCGTTTGGTATATTTTTCTTTTTGCAGTGGATTGTGCCTCACTTTAGCGACAATTCCACCACTAATCAATGGGGGCTGTTTGCCTATTACATTGCGATTTCTATCTTATTTAATACTTTTTATACCTGCGTCAACCTGCCCTATACCGCCCTGACCCCAGAACTCACTCAAAACTACGATGAACGCACCAGCCTGACCAGTTTTCGGTTTGCTTTTTCCATTAGCGGCAGCATTTTATCGCTGATGATTGCCTTGGCCATCTTTGCGCTGGTTCCCAATGACCCAGGTCGCCAATACCTGCTGTTGGGAGGGGTCTGTGCCGTCATTGCCGTGTTGCCGCTCTATTGGTGTGTGTTCGGCATCCGACGGCGGGTGCTAGCAGGGGAAAGTCTGCGCCTAGACAACGAAACCAATCATGACTCGATTCCCTATCTCGATCAGCTCAAGATCGCGTTTAGCAATCGCCCGTTTTTGTATGTGATTGGCATTTACTCATGTTCTTGGCTAGCGGTACAAAACACCGTGTCGGTGATTCCCTACTTTGTCAAAAACTGGATGGGGCTGACGGATCAAGATTTTATCAAAACATTGATTGCAGTGCAGGTAACAGCGCTGCTGATGCTGTTTGTCTGGAGCGCTGTGAGCAAGCGGGTTGGGAAAAAAGCCGTCTACTTTATGGGCATGAGCCTGTGGATTATTGCAGAGGTTGGGCTATTTTTCTTGCAGCCAGGGCAAACAGTGTTGCTGTATGTGCTGGCAGTACTAGCAGGGTTTGGCGTCTCGACGGCCTATCTAATTCCGTGGTCCATGCTCCCCGATGTGATTGAACTAGACGAATTGCAAACCGGGCAGCGGCGTGAGGGGGTGTTCTATGGATTCATGGTGCTGCTGCAAAAAGTAGCGCTGGCAATCGGGCTGTTTTTGGTGGGGATCACGTTGCAAAACGCGGGGTTTCTCAAGTCGGTGTCGAGTCAACCTGACCCAGTCCAGCCGGCATCGGCGCTATTTGCGATTCGGCTGTTGATTGGCCCAATTCCCATCGTTTTGTTATTGCTTGGGCTAGTGTTGGCCTACTTTTACCCCATCACCCGCGAAGTTCATGCCGAAATTTTGCTGAAGCTGCGTGAGAAGAAGGAGATGGAGCGATCGCCCAATTCTCATTAACACTTCTCAGCAACACTTAGGTCGCTCATGA
>JAYUYI010000560.1:0-8311 GCA_043752545.1 Thermoleptolyngbya sp. | reverse complement strand
GTAATGTCTCCAGCAACGACGGTATTGCCTGCACTAACAATATCTAAACTACCGATATCAACATCATTTTGAAATGAAACTACGCCATCATTTCCTGCGTCGATGGAAAGGGTGCGATCGCCACTAATAGTATTGGCAAAAGAAACCCCACCTGAACCACTATTAATAGAAAGATCATCGTTGAGAATTACTAATCCATTCAGAGTGATTGAGCCACTTTGGTTTGGGCTAGTAGAGTAAAAGTTATACTGATTATCAATAATTCCCGCGAATGGATCTCCTACACTTTCTCTAAATGTGATAGTTGGACTCGTAATCCTGATATCTCCAGGATTGCCATTAGCATCTAATGATCCTGTAAAAACGTTGCCAACAATTGCACTTTCGGATGCATTAATAATTACATCGCCTGAATTGATAGCAGTTGTACTAATATCTCCTGTAATAACACGAGGTGCCGTTAGTTCAATGTTGCTGCTTGTGCTAGACGTAGAGCCAGTAAATAGCCCTCCTGAACCAACAGTACCTCCAGAATCGGGAGTTTGAGAAATTCTGCTGGTGTCAATTAATCCGCCAGCTGTAAGTTTAATTGTTCCAGTTGCACCCCCATTTCCTCTTACAGAACTAGAGCTAAGACGAGCGGTTGTAATATTTCCACTAGGGGCAGAAAGTTCAATTGTTCCCGGATTTCCAGATGATGAATTTGCAGATAGAATGCCAGCGCTAGTATCAATGGAACCATTGCTGCTAGTAATATTAATATTACCTGAACTGAAAGGATTACCAGCTAAGTTACTGGCAGGGTTGTCTGGATAAACATCAATTGAAGCCGTATTAATATCGCCTGCTGCGGTCAATGTCACCGAGCCGCCTGATTCAGCTCCTCTTGTGTTAATCAACCCAACCGAAATAGAGTCACCTGCATCAATCACAATATTCCTAGAAGGAGCCACGATCGTATGATTATTGCTATTAAAGCTGCGGCCAGCTGTAAACGTAATGCTAGTTCTGGAAGCAGTTGCTCCGGGTGGGAGAGCATCTGGAACTAATAGAGTAAGCGGAGTTCGCAGGTTAATATCTCGAGTGGCTTGAAGGCTGATGTCTCCCGCGATCGCTCCTAACGCTGCCGCCCCAATTTGAAAATTAGCGATTCCTCCAGTGGCAAACAGAATGTCGTTTCCGGTTGCTGCCAGCTGAGCATCGTCGGTGCCAACCCCAGCCACAATATCGATATCAGTTGGATCAAATAGAACAGTTCCAGCTTGCCCGAACGGAGCTTCTAATTGCACCGTGCCTAGAAAACCTAGCTGATTTCGGCCAGAGACTTCGACAAAGCCGCCGTTGCCTGAAACACTTCCTCCTCTGGCGATCGCACTCCCCCAAAACTGGGTTGTATCGTCTGCCCAAACAATGATGCGTCCACCATTACCCTGACTCAGCGCCTCTGCATTCAAAACTGAATCAGCACTGACGTAGGTTTGCGTAGCATTAAAAACACTACCCTGCCCCTGATAATCACCGCCAATCCTGAGAGTGCCACCCCCATTCGCCCCTGATGCGTCTACATTTGCATGCAAAAGAGCAACGCGATCGCCCAAAATATTCACTTCAGGGCTGAGAGAAGCCGAAGTAGACGCATCAATTGTGCCAGAGGCGATCGCGGTTCCGGGCTGTAGAGGAACAGCAGAATTAGCGGACAATAGACGAATCGTGCCATCAGGGTTAACAATAATCTGGCTGACTGTAGGGATGCTGCCCCCCGTCAGCAGGGCGGGAAGCGTTTGCGGCGTCAGCGAAATGGGATTAGGTAAATCAGTATTACCCGTCGCAATTGATTCCAACTCCAAGCTTAAAAGGTGCCCCGGTTGACTCAGCCGCACCCGATTTCCACCCGGAATGGCTGCGATGGTAATGGTGCCGCCGGGAGCCGTCAGCGTACCCGTATTGACGACTGTTCCGCCTAATAACGTGATGGATTGAGTAGGATTAACCGCTAAATCCCCGCTATTTAAGATGGTGCCAGGTTGGGCGATCGCAAAGGCAAATTGTTGAGGGTCGCCCACCAGTGCCGCATAATCAGTACTGCCCACCGCACTAAACCAACCGTTGTTGAATCCAATTCCGGTCGCAGTAGTGGCAGTAAATGATGCAGGTAGATCTAAGCGAGCATGGGCACCAAAGATAATACCCATCGGGTTGAGCAAAAACAGGTTGGCATTGCTGCCCGAAACCCTCAGCAGTCCATCAATGTAAGATGCATCTCCGCCTATGACCCGGCCTAGGATATTGCGAACGTTGGCATCGCTCAAAAAGTCAGCAACTTGGTTTTGTGATAAGCCAAATTGCTCAAAACTATGGAACAGATTAGAGCCATCTCGCGATCGCTGCCCTCCACCAATCTCAAAGCGATCGCCTCGTCGCTGCACACGAGTATTGGTACCGTCTCTAGTAGGTATAATCGATTGAGCGATCGCCGACGCAGGTAGCCATCCTTCAACCCACATGATTAGAGACAGCAAAATACCCACCCGTTGAAGTATTGGCCTCTCTCGCAACAGGCGTTGTTCTATAGACATTAATTTTGCACCCTATCTACTGTTCCAAACAGTAGTGCTTAAATCAAGAGAGTGTCAGATTGATCATGAAAACATTACATTCGTAAAATTTTCTAACGTCTAGGTGCTTCAGGATCGGGCACCGTACAGCAGGGTGCGATCGGTTGAGCTATTAAATCCTCCAAGGCTTCGGATTGTAGTAATCTTGCCCAATCCGTTGTTAACCGAGCATTGTTTGGCTCGCGGCGGCGCGATTCGGCTAGGGTTGAGAGGCGATCGTACCAGCGATTGGTAGCCGGAACAGTGGCCGCCACGCGTTGAATGCGTCCACCCACCACTTGGGGTTCATCGTCACGATCGGCATCATTGCAGTAGATTCGCAGATACCAGTCATAAACCTGCCCTTCCACCAAAGCCGGAGCACTAGCAGGCAACGGCAGGCTAACGATCCCGATGGGAGCCGCCGTAATCGGTGGAGATTCGTACAAATCGGCACCACTACTCATATTTTTGATCACCAAAACGGCGGGTGTATCTAGAGTTAGGGCAAAGGGAAGGTACGCCCATAAAGTTGGGCGATCGCTGGCGGTGCTGCCAATTATTTGCTGCTGAGAGGCAGGTGCTAAAGTTACGACACTAGCTGGGCACTCACCCCGTGAACCTCCGCCACCTCTTCGGTCAGGAGGCAATGGCCGAGGGGGAGGGGTTGGCAGTGCCAAAACAATACTTGGAGCAATGATGGAGGCTAAAACCAACGCTATGGATGAGATCTTTTTTAGTGTCATGGTCTACCATTGCTAAGTTCTTTTTAGAAGACGATGTAGCCGTGCTGTTACAAGATATTGATTCCTACTAGCAATCATCAAAACAAAGCTAAATCCTAAAACAGCAGGGGCTAAGGGTAACCACGCTCCAATAACTAGCATCAAGCTACAAAACACTATGACAACGCATCCTACAATGCTAATCAAAATTAAGATGCATTGCCAGTTTGTTCGCTTTGCTAGTAGTGCACCTCCTATGCCCCAATTCACAATCCAGAAGGTTTCTTGCCAAACCGTCCATACCCACAGTGAAGGGCGATGATCAAGTACTGTGCTGAGAATCTGACTGGCCATGTGAGCGTGAATTACTACTCCAGGAACATCTTTTTGCCATTGGCTAAAAGGGGTTACCCATCGATCTTCCTCGGCCATTTTTACCCCAATCAAGACAATACGATGGCTGATCCAGTCTGCATTGACAGTGCCATTTAACATATCACGCAGTGAAATAGATTGAGCAATTTGGTTGGGCGATCGCATTGAACGGTAATTCAACAAAATTTGTGCTGAATTGCCCAGGTTTTGATAGGCTCCAGTGCGAGATTTAAGGCTTAGAAAAGCAACATTAGCTACCTGTAACTCATTGTTAGGAAAAGTAATCGGTAGGTGATGTACGGTCGTCAAATACTCCAAAGCAACTCTGCTACTTAGAGCGTAGTATGCTTGACAAGCTGATCGAGGTTCATGTTGTCCAAACAAAAATTGTCGCCGCATCACACCATCCAAGTCTCCCCCAAAGTCAGTAAACCCCAGCCGGATTGAGGGCACTTTAGAAGGAGATCCTTCCCCAAGTTGATTACGACTAGAGTTCTTACCCAGACAGCCCGCAATCAATCGTGAATCTAACTTCATTCGCTCAACTAAATTTGGATGTCCAGGGGTAACAGCATCTCGATAAATATCCAAGCCAATCACAGCAGGTTGATAGCGATCGAGTTGGATGAGTAATTGTTCTAAAGCAGCATCCGATAATGTTTGATCAGGACGAGAGAATTGCATTCCTTTTGCTTTTTGAAATGCTAAATCTTGCTCATCAATGGTGATAATGACCAAGCGAGAATCGGGTGGCTCTGGAGCGACTATTGCCCGAATCTGCATCGTTAGATCAAACGCTGCTAATTCAATCGGTTGCAGCAAACCCAATAGCCGAATTCCTGTAACCACTCCACCCATTACAACCCCATAGCCACAGGCTCGCAGCGCTCGATACATTAACCGTTGACGGGGCGGTGCATTGAGTTGAGAAATTGCTTGCAAAATGTGCTTTGCTGTTCGCGGACGGAGGTTGCGATCGCGCTGCATCATCCAATCCAGCAGATCGGCTAGGTCAGCCGAAATATGTGGTGCTTTTGCCCGCCAATGGAGGCGATCGCTTTCAGGATTGGGAGTAAGTTCAAACGGGTGGAAGCCTGTAATTAAATGAACTAAGGTTCGCCCTATGGCATAAAAATCAGCCCTTGCATCGGCTTTACCCTTTTCTTGTTCTGGCGGCGCATAGCCACCGGAATGATATTTTGTCCCTGTAGCTCCGGCATTTTGCTGTTGCCAAAATGTAGCCGTCATTTGGCGAGCAATGCCAAAATCAATCAGTACCAATTGACCGTTGGGTCGCATCATGATGTTGGCGGGTTTAATATCGCGATGCAAGAAATTACGTTGGTGAATTGTATCTAGAATTTCAACTAGTTGTTTTAGCCAATTAAAAGCCTGAATTTCAGAAAGCAAGGATTTTTTCTGATTTTGTAGCCAAGTTTCTAAATTGTAACCTTCAATTTTCTCCATTACAAAGCCATAGATTGGATCTGGCTTGCCTTCTACGGAGCAGTAAAAAAAACCTTCGCCTGCTAATACTTTGGGAATACCTGAATGATTAACAGATTGCAACACTTCAGCTTCTTGCGCTAACCGTTTGATTAATTCCTCATCCTGCTCAAATTCCTTGAGTATCTTTAGAACTTTGATCACGCCTTGACCATCTTCTACCTCAAAAATATCGGCCATTCCACCCCCTAGGAGGGGACGAATGATACAATATTTTTCCTGTACAATTGTTCCCGGCAAAAGCATAAGTAGTGCTAGAAATTGGTTCTGTTTGATGTTTGAAAACGTAGCGCTTCTGCTCCTTAACTGGAAACAGCTACAGGTGTTTTAAAGAAATATATCTGCGGATTTTTTGTTGAAGAGCATATCGTCTTTCTCCATCTATTTCGTAACGTTGTAGCCACTCTCGGTCTAATAAAGATTCGATTGCTTCATAAATTACTGAACGTGAATTTGTAGATAAAACCATCTCATGTAGCTGTGATTCTACCAATGTTTCTGATGAGGCTAATAGTTTTAAAATTTCTTGCTCCAGTGCCGAAAGCCGTCGCCAACGATCTGTCAGTAATCGTTGAATGTCACCCAAAAAAAAGGTGCCTCTACTAAAAAAGCTAGCAACATCTCCTTCAAAAACTTCTTTAATGTGAACTGCTACAATCTTTAACTCACTCGGGTTGCCGCTATAAGCATCAATCAATTTGCTCCACCAGTTGGGTGCAAGCAAGCGATAATCTGTTAGCATTTTTTCTGCTGCCTCTCGCTGTAAACCTGTCAAGAGCAAACTCCGAACTGTGCCTTTAGAGCTTTCTAAAAGCTTAAACTCTGGCGGCTTTTCTTGACTGAGTAACAGCACACAGCTTTGATGTGAAAGGGTGGCTAGTTGGCGAAAAAACAGTCCATAGTTTTCATAACCTACTTTATACTCTCGTAAATGTGTTGATTCTTGCAGGAGGGTTTCAATGTCCTTGAAAACCAGCAGGTAACGATACCGTTCTAACAGCTTTAATAGTCGCGCAATCTTTTGATCTAAGGAAAGCTCTTGGCTAGCAGAGACATCGCGATCAAGTTCACTGAGTAATTCTGAAACTAAATCAGAAAGAGTGGGCAAAAATTCTAGCGATCGCCACACCCCACCTGCAAACTTTTCGCGCAACCGCTCGGCTAACGTTGCCCCTAAGCTTTGTTTACCAATACCCGACTGCCCATGAATTAGGATCATGCGACAGTGTTTTTGTGTCAGCGATCGCTCTAATTCTGCTAGCTCTTTTTTGCGCCCATATGGAGCAGACACAGTTGGAAAGTTTTTCCAAACCTTCGATGATTGAATTTGAAGTGGCTGAACTTGAAATTTATATTTTGCCTTTACTAACAAGCTCGCGACCTGCTCCGCCTGCTTTTTGCCTTCCCAGACAATTCCGTTTTGCTTGAGTAATATGTCGATCCATCGATATAGATTATCAGACAATATTTTGCTAATTGTTCGTGGATTACTAGTTAAAGATCGAGCCATTTTTTCTGGATTTAGGCCAAGCAACAGTCCTCGTAAATAAGCTTTCTCAGTAGCAGAGACTTCAGCTCCTACTGGCAAATTATCTCTCTTAATTCTGCCTAAATCTTGATAAAGACGACCTAAATCCCAACCCTGTCCCTCTACTTCTTTAGCAAAAACTTTATCAACTGAATTGGAGTCTGGTGAGTTCATAGATTCTCCCGTAATACTGGGTGATGCTTTTAACCAATTATCCTAGCAAATTTACTGAGATTGATCACCCCTCACCGCCCCCTCACCATACCCCTCACTCTGTTGGATTCTCAGCCTCAAAGGAAGCTGATAGCCTAATTCCAGTTTGAAAGAGGCGATCGCGCCAATCACTTAGCGGCTGACCGTTAGCCCCAACAGTAACACTCACTATTTCATCCCCCGTCACTTCAAAGGAGTAGCGATCATGGTAAATAACCAGTCTATTTATGCTAACTGGGATTATGCGATCGATTCCAGCAATGATAGTATTTACGATTATCAAACTGAACCTACCATCACCGTTGGAAACACGCCCTTTGAGATCTATGGAATCGCCGTCAAAGAGACCGCTGACAAAGTCTACTTTGCCATTAACGCAAACTTGCCTTTAGAAGGACAGAACGATCCAAGAGCCACTACTAACAATGTTGCTTGGGGAGATCTAATTCTCAATTTCACTGATCCCACACTAAACGCAGCCGATAGTAAGCTGTTTGGCATCAGTTTTGCAGCTAATGATACATCAGCAGGAAGGGGGAGTGGACTTTTTAGTGATGTCAGCGCGACGAGCGTTGTTACCACTAACGCCCAGCTACCCAGGATTTCTAAGTTGGGAGCTTACAACGACTTTGTTAGCGATGGGGGTGGAATACCTAGTAACGGGGATTTGAGTGCAGATGATCCCTACTTCAATTTAGATGAACCCATTCGCAATGTGATTCAGTCTGGCACTCGCCTAGGTGACGTGACTTTGCTGTCGGCAGCTGAACTGAGCGATTTGAACTTTGGCACTCCTGGTTCGCAAACCATTGGCTTTGCGGTCGATCGGGCGCTTTTGCCTGCTGGGGAATTTACCATGCATCTGGCTCCAGAATGTGGCAACGATGTGATTGCCCTACAAGGAAAGCTGTTTGATGCACCTGGAATTGATATTGAGAAAAAGACTAACTTGGTTGATGTTTCAACTCTAGATGAGGCGATCGCATTGCAACCCGGCACACCAATCATTTGGACTTATGAAGTTACCAATACAGGAGGTGTGCCCTTTAGCCTCAATCAGGTTCAGGTCACAGATGACAAGGTCAGCAATATTTCGTTTCTTTCTAGTAGTGATGTAAATCAAGACCAAGTTCTGTCACCCGGCGAGAAATGGATTTATGCAGCGAGCGGAGTTGCAGAACAGCTATTAACGAGTGATCCTGACAGCATTACAACAGTAGACCTCGATTTTGAAACGGATGGGGCGGGCAATCCTCTGTCAGCAGGGACATTTATTGATGATGAATACCAGGCAAATTATGGACTCACGATCTCTTCAATTCGCCCAAGTCGAGGTACTGCAGACCCTAATCACAGAGCCATGATTTTCG
>JAYUYI010000559.1:0-8313 GCA_043752545.1 Thermoleptolyngbya sp. | reverse complement strand
GAGTTTACCCTTGCGCCGCTACCAGCCCCCGGCACTGCGCTCAAAATTTTGCTGACCTCCGACCACCAGTTGATGCCCATGACTGCGACCAACTTACAAAAAGTAGTGGAAACGGTAGGGCAAATAGATGGTGTGTTTCTGGCAGGCGATCTAGTCAACATTCCCGATCGTGCCTCCGAGTGGTTTGACGATAATCGGGGCGGTGCCTTTTTCCCCTGCTTGCAGGGACGCGCTCACTACGATCTAGAACGCGATGGGGTGACGACTCGCTACAGCGGTGGAGCGATTATTCAACATGCGCCACTGTTCCCGGCGGTGGGCAACCATGAGGTGATGGGGCGCAGATTCACCAATCAGAACCTAGGCGATCAGTTTAACGATCCCTATCCTCGTGCGGCAACAGACGCGTTGTATGCTCAAACAGCAGCTAGCCTGAACCCCAACAACGAGGCTACGGTACAGGCAAGCGGGTTAAAGCAAAATACATTTAATAGTGACACCTACGAAGAAATTTTTAGCCTGCCCGAAACCAGTCCCGGCGGTAAACGCTACTATGCCGTCACCTTTGGCGATGTGCGGCTGATTGTGCTCTATGCCACCAATATTTGGCGATCGCCTAGCCTCAATGCCAGCGCTAAGGGTCGATATCGCGAACGAGATGACGACCTAGAAAACGCAGAACGGTGGGGCTACGGGCAACATATTTTTGAAGCGATCGCTAGCGGCACACCGCAATATAACTGGCTACTCACCGAGCTGAACAGCCCCGAATTCCAGCAGGCCAAATACCGCCTAGTGATGTTCCACCATCCGCCCCATTCCCTGGGCGACAATATTGTTCCGGCCTATATCGATCCAGTGCAGACCATCGATCGCTTCCTCAATGGCGAAATCAAAGCCGTGCGGTATGAATATCCGCTCCAAAATGACTATCTGATTCGCGATGTCATGCCTGTATTGGAGGCCGCCGGAGTTCAGCTAGTTCATTACGGACACTCCCACCTGTGGAATCGCTTCATCAGCCCTACCGGAATGCACTTCCTGGAAACCTCCAACGTGGGCAATACCTACGGCGCATTTTTAGCTGAAACCCGTCGCCCCATTCCCATTGGGTTTGACGAAGCCTATGCTCCCACAGGCGATCCAAATGGGTTAGAACCCATTGTGCCTGCGATCGCCCCGCTGCTAGATCAAAATGGCACCGCTCAACCGTACATTGCCAGCAACGACCACACCGTTTTTAGCATTTTTGATACCGGAACAGGAACAGTTAGCAGCTATTATTTCGACACCCGCCAGCCCACCTCAGCAGTCGTTAAGTTTGACGAATTTCAATTGAAATGAGCGGCGATCGCCCAACCCAACAGTAGAGACGCGATTCATCGCGTCTCTACATTAATTCTCTACATCAATTTAAGAGCGAGGCCCAACATTCGATAGATTGAGTCCGTTATTGAAAATGTCCTCGGCAATGGTTAGACCCAGCGGCACCCCGCCAATATTCCGGGCAAGATTGGGATGGCCTGCGCCATCTGCGGCAAACGCATCAAACACCCAATGCACGCCCAAATAAACGCGGCTGAGTCCATTTTCGACAATCATTTCCCACAGCCCACCGGGGAAGCTGCGAGCGTGTTTTGGCCGCATAGCACCCTGATTATCGCGGTTGATGCCATTGAATTCTTCGGAGACAAAGCTGAGACCATCAAATAGAGTGTCATTGCTGCGGCTGTTGACGCCGTAGAACAATCGAGTGATGTGCAATGCCGCTGCCCCAAACGTCGCATGCCCAGATGGGTAGGCTGGAAACGGCGGCGTAAAGTTCTTCTCCATCGTCTTAGAATTGCTCTTCGGTGCTCCCAAAGGTAACCAAGTCGGGTCAGAGTCTTCAGAGAGCGTATGATTGCCGGTGGCTGCTAGCCCCAAAGACGGATCGTTTTCCCGAATGCCCAGCACAGGTCGCCATAGGTCATGAACGTATTTCTGATCCCAAGCCAAAACTCCAGCATCTCCCATCGACGCATTCACCAGTGCAAAGAGGCGGGCATTTTGATCCACACTATTGTTGCGATGCAGCGCCACAGTGCGGACAATTTGGTTATACAACCGAGGAGGCGTCCCTAGCTCAGCCGCGCCGTCATAGCCCCAGTAAACGCCAACCAGCGTTTGATTGGCCGTTCGAGCAGAAATCCCCGCAGGCAGCGTTCCCATCAACTCAGGTGCAATTCCTTTCCCCCGCACCTGTCGCAATGCCTCAAGATACTCAGGCGTTCCTAGCTGCGGTGGCGCATCTAATTCATGGCGATCGGTAACCGCAAAACATCTCGATTTTGCCCCATAAAAAGGAGCATGAAACCCTTGGCCAGCATTATCTGGATCAGGGCGATGCGCACCACGAGCCATGGATGCAGCATAGCCATCATCGCTGGCGCTAGGATCACCTTGCCGCTTTTCTAACAGTCTTTGTGCTACCAAAAGGCCAAATTCATGCCCTTCCTGCAACCCGTTTCCTTGCAACCCTGCTTGAGTATGCTTCAGGTTGAAAAATGGCTTTTGGCTAGGAAACAAGCTAGACAGCGTGGCATGTGCAGCCGCCGCCACCGCCGCATCGGCTGAAGCATTGGGGTCTGGGTTAGGTAGACCCGGTAGATAAGACGATAAGTTGACAGGGCTGAGTGGGTTGCCTCTAACCGCTGCATACGCGTCGTACATGGCGAGGTGAACGATCGCCAACGCGCGTGAACTCAGAGTGGGACCTGTTTGCTCATTTTTACCGTTGGTATGACTAACCCGGTTCGCTTCGAGGGCAACGTCATTCCAATACAAAATTGGATCCATTATGCTTCTCCTAAACAAGTTTAAATGTGGCTTTTTGCAAATGCCAATGCGTTGGGCAATGCGCAAAAAGAAATTGCTGAGTTTGGTTGCAGCCAATTGCAGCTTGAGCGCACCAATGGCCTCAGTGGATCTAAATTCAAGTCGTTGCTGATGGCGATTCTGTTGAATTGAGTGCAAGCTACAACCCCCAGCAGTGAATCTTTTAACCTTCTTAAAGGTAGGAGCAAGCACTAGCATTTGGCAGTACCCTCTCTGGGTACCGTTGCAGCATATCTGTGGGGTCTTTCCTAACCTCACCCCCCTCGATCTCGGCTGTAACCAATTAGCAAAAGGTTACAGCGGTCGTGATGGTAAACCGCTGCAACCGCTCTCTAGTCAGCACACTAATGGTGTTCATTCTCGCGATCGTCTTATATCAAATCTATATGAAGATGCACATCCTACATTAGGTGTCGCTTCCTATTCAATTGGTATTAGCCATTTTTGTTTTGATCGCTCATTTCGTTCTAGGACTTCAACTCTTAGTGATCGTTACGGCAGTTCTTTTATCTTTTTCAATTCTGTCGATCATCATTTTGCGAGTCACCGGAATCATTCCCGATACAATCTTCAGTGCGATCGCCCGTGGGAGTCTGAGGAGAGGCGATCGCCCCAAAAAACGTCCTTCGATCCGCGCTCACTCCATCTCTAGTGGAGGCATATGCAGGCCGATCATATTTCCTTCTGTATCGACAACCAACGCCATGAACCCATGTTGGCCGATTGACACCTTTGGCTGTTGGATTTGCCCCCCAGCGTTGACGACGCGCTCCGCCTCTACTGCAACTTCGTCGCTCTAGTTGCCCCATCAAAAACGTTAAACAATCGCCTAGAGATCGTTGCCCATGGCGTCAACCCGCCCGTCAAACCAAATGACGATCGAACCAAAGACTCAGAAACAGCCGATCAGCGTTGCCAAATTTGTACTCTTCCCCCTATGCCCTCGCTCACAATAAACTGATTGTTGGGACTAAAGGCTAGCCAGTTGATCTGGGGTAGCTCTGTGATCTGTCGTTTGGTCTGAATATTCCAAATTCTCATTCCTGATGTCGGTTCAGGGTCAGCCGAGGGCACGGTGTTCGGCATCTGCATGAGCACTGGCGCAGGAGCCGCTAGCATCTGCCCATCTGGGCTAAACGCTAGCCAATTGACGCCATCCAAAACCGTAGTTGTTTGCGCTGCATCGGCAGTAGTGTCAGCAGTGGTGAACGTATGGCTCAACTGATAGGTTTGCAGATCCCAAAGGCGAACGGTGTGATCCGCGCTGCTGGTGGCTAATGTTTGCGTGTCTGGGCTAAATGCGATCGCTCGTACATCCCGGCGATGACCTCGCAGCGTAATGATTCGATATCCTCGATCTGCATTCCAGAGTTTGATACTGCAATCAGAATCTGTTGCCGCTAACAGGGTGCCATCAGGACTAAACGCTAGATTGAGAGCGTTTTGTGGGGGTGCTGCCTGACTTGTTGCCGGGTGATTGACAAGTGTCTGAATTTTTTGTCCAGTTAAGACATTCCACAGTTGAATGCTAGAGGGCGTTGCCACTGCCAGCCGTTGACCATCGGGACTGAGTTGAACGGTCTGCAATTCGCCGTCCGATGATGGAAGCGCAACCGTTCTCAACAGTTCTCCGGTTTGCAGATTCCAAACTTTAAAGGTTTGATCGGCGCTGCCACTGATTAACCGTTGCCCATCGGGGCTAATGGCGATCGCCTTGATCTCAGCTCGATGACCTGCAAATCGGCGGACTGCTTCACCCGTTGCCACGCTCCAGAGGCGAAGCGTACCATCAGACATCCCTGCTGCTACCTGCTGGCTATCGGGTGAAAATGCGACAGCCAGTGCATCTGCATCGTCGGCTCTAGAGCGGTTGAGTAAGGTGGCAATTCGTTGACCCTGTTGGAGAGTCCAAAGTTCTAACGGGTTTTTGCTGAAACTGGCTCTGCAATGGGTAGACGCGGCATGACCCAGGCGATCGCGACTAACGGCTAACAGTTGGCTGTTAGGACTGATCGCCTGCACCTTGATCTGGGCTGAACAATCATCGCCAGCGCCCCCCAGCATGGCGAGATCAATCTGGTGATGCAATCGTAGGGAGTTCCAGGGGGCACCCACAATCGGCGGTGTATTGAGCAAAATGTGGACACGGTTCAAAAAAGTTGGGATAACTTGGTAAAAGCGGCGACCGAGAAGAAACATGGCATCGATTGTGCCAGAACCTCCTGATCCTAAGATGCCAGAGACGGTGGCATCGTTCACCCCTAGCCAGGGCAGATGACCCACCGGGGCTTGCAATGAGTAGGTCAAGTCACTTTCTTTCAGCCAGCCAGAGCCGTAAAAGCTATAAAAGTCATCAGGGTGTAAATCAGGATTGTGCGCCCAGCCGACGCGATCGCGAAATGCATTGACTGCTGCTTCTTCATGATTGGGATGTTGGGCGATCGCCTCTTGCCAGATTCGAGACTGAACACTTAACCCAAACCGACCATTACTGGCTTCCAGCCAAGCGCGATCAATCGCCTGAATCAGGTTGCTCGAAATCACACTGCTAAGCGAGGCTCCCCACACGTCAACCGCTGGCGCAAGAAGACGGCGAGTTTCGCGATCGGCAGCAACCCAGTCTTTGGCGTTCAACAATTGGTGAAGAGTTGCTAACTGTGACGTTAGTTCTTGAGATGTGATTGGATTGGCTACCTGTGTATCCGGCGCTTGTGCAGGTGCTTGTGCAACAGGAAATGCTGCGGCACAAGGTGCTAGAACTGCTGTTAGGAGAAGACTTGAACCAAAGAACAGTCCGGATATTCTTCCGGCTATTTTAATGTTGAATGGAACGTAGTACATAAAGATATAAAACCTTAGAACTAAGGTAAAAAGTTCAGGTGTGATTGTAATGTTAGGCAATCACATTAATTTTTCGGTGGCTCAGGCTAGCTTGACCGTTCAGGCGGGCTATTTGGATTTGCCTTGCGTTACCTAGGAGAAGGGGAGCTAGAAGTGAAGTCTTGGCTCGAAGCCCCTCTCCCGCACTGGGAGAGGGGTTGGGGTGTAGCTTGCTTCTGCGCAGCAGTGGGGGATTGGAGTTTTGTCAGTCAATCAGCCTATTGACGGTTCCCTGGTGCTCGTATTCCACCCCTTTCAAGAACCCAACTAGATATTCAGCATAAATTAAGCTATACCATTGATACCCAGAGTCGTTGGAGTCGTGAGTTTGTCCAGTGTGCCGACTCCTGTAGTGGAATTAATGATGATCTGACTGGAAGTATTAAAGCCATATAGAGTTCCATTATTGAATGTCAGTCCATCAACATTACCGAAGCCGATATTCCCTATTAATGCAGCATCGCCAGCAAGTCCAATGGAGTACAGGCTATCATTCGTGCCATTCCTAGTGTCTCTGGAAGTCGCGAGAAAACGACCCGATACTGCATCAAAAGCGATATCACCTCCCCCAGAAAATCCTGGGATCTTGGAAATCAGGTTCGCTTTTCCAGTGGTTGTATCAATGCTATAAAAGCCCCCATCTGTACCTGTTGAGTACAGTGCACCAGAGGATGTAAATCCTAATGCACCAAGCGCGGATACGCTAATCGAAGGCCCTAGGGTGTTGCTAAAAGGGGTAGTGGTACCAGCGGTCAGATCAACTTTGAAGAGTAGGTTGGGCGCGATCGCAAATGTCTCGTTACCGAAGGTGGCAATATCTTTAAACGTAAACGGCGAGTTTCCAGGAGGGAATGGTGAAATATTACCCGTGTTCAAATCGACGTAGCCCAGTCCTAAAGCTGCACTTCTCGATCCCGTTGTCACTAATAATCTGCGTGACGGCGGCGGTGTTTCTGGATCAGTGCCGCCATCTAGGGGCAATGCGTTAAGAGTGAGTTTATATTTGCTATTGCCGCTTTTTTGGTTGACCCGCACGTAGTAAGTGCCCGCGTCTAAGGTGGTGGCGATCGCCTCAGCTTTCTTGCCGCCTTTAGTTGATCGGGCAATGACCTGTTTCCCTTGCTGGAGGAACACATCCACATTGTTTTTTAGCTTGGTCAAAGACAGATTAAAGCTGCTCCGTCCCGTCAGGGTAAAGGAGTAGAAATCGACTTTATCGCTAATTCCAACCGAACCTCGAAATTTTCTTGTGCCACTGAGTTGACCAATCGGACGAGCACCATTTTGACTATTGTCAGATGCCCGAGAGGCGATCGCGTTACCAAAAGCATTATTTAGCATAAAAACTGCCCCATTAAAATCCTATAAATCTGCACGATATTTCAACCGTAACCGCTCGGTGGGCTAAATCACTTGACTATCGCTGCCAACAACTTGACCGATTGCGCCATCACTACCGATTGCGCCATCACTCTGAGCAGCCGTCCAGAGACACCTCATTACCAGACATCGAGATTCACGTGAGCAGACCGAGATTAGGCAGCCGCAACCGTACAAGCACCTGCCGCAGACCGCACAAACTGACCAGCGCTCAGGTAGTGAACGATTTGAATCTGCTGAGGCTGGCCGTTGATGGGGCGCAGGCTAGCATAGAGTCCGTGGATGGAAGCCGGGACTGCATATAGGCGATCGCCATTATTGGGCTGAGCGCGAAATGCTCTGTCAAAGGGTAGCCGGGAATAGTCGGCATCTGGGGCGAGCTGTTCGTAGTCACTTAATGAGGAGGCACTGAGTAAGGTCTGTATAGAGCCATTGCGATCGCGCCGCTGTACGCTCAGGCTTAGCGATGTTCTGATTGGATTTTGGGGAGTTTCTGTTGCCGTGGTTGCTGGCACATTACTCATCACCCGGTAGATTAGACTCGCTTCCTGCCCCACAGGAATAACCGCCTGGCAGGTGACGCGGTAGGGCGTTGCCTGAGCAGTCATCGGCAGGATCGTAGCCATTGCCAAGGTTCCCATTGCTGCATAATTCAAGCACTTAATCGTCAACGTATTCATGAATAACTGTCTCCAGCAAGAAAATTAATACTAATCCAGCCGCCACATGTCAAACACTGATGGCGACTTTTCCTTGTACCTGCCGCTGTTCGAGATAGCGAATGGCAGCGGGGACTTCGCTGAGGTTGTAGCAGCGATCGATGAAGGGAACGATCTTTCCAGCCTCCATCAGATCCTTCAACATAATGAGGTCTGCTTGATTGGTTTTCGACGCTAGGCACGTCACGCTCCGGCGGCTGATCCTTGAAATCCAAGATCCAAACACCATCACCTGGAAAAGCCGGGCGGTGGAGCCGCCGACTAGGACGTAGGTGCCCTCAGGAGTTAATACTCGTAGATAGTCGAACACCGAACGGTAGGCTGCTGCGTCCAGAATCAGGTCATACCGCTGGTCAGTTTGGGCGATGTCTACTTGAGTGTAATCAATCACATGGTCTGCACCTACAGGGCCGCCGAGCGAGCGCACCATGTCCATTTTGTTCGGACTGCACACGGC
>JAYUYI010000558.1:0-3378 GCA_043752545.1 Thermoleptolyngbya sp. | reverse complement strand
GCCAATGAGGCTAGCGAACAGGCGGTGAACATGGCAAAAATACGGGGCATTTTTTTGCCTACTCCACCCATCTCGTCCAAAATCAGCGTATGGGTTCGATCGTAGGTCGCTCCCACCAAGAAGAACAAACTCGCTCCAATCAAACCATGAGACACCATCTGCAACACAGCACCGCTCAGACCCAAATCGGTAAATGACGAAATTCCAATTAGCACAAAGCCCATATGGGAAATGGACGAGTAAGCAATTTTCCGTTTGAGATTTCGCTGGGCAAAGGAGGTGAGCGCCGCATAGATAATATTGACGACACCCAAAATCAACAAAATAGGCGCAAACCGCACATGGGCATCGGGCAGCATCTCCACATTCATGCGAATTAGCGCATAGCCGCCCATCTTGAGCAAAATGCCCGCCAGCAGCATGTGGACTGGAGCTGTCGCTTCACCATGGGCATCTGGCAACCACGTGTGGAGCGGAAAAATGGGCAGTTTAACTGCATAAGCAATCAGAAATCCGCCATAGGCTAGAAGCTGAAAGTTGAGCGGAAAGTCTTTTGCCATCAGCGATCGCATATCAAAGGTAGTAGTATCCCCGTAAAATGCCATCGCCAAAGCGGCAACTAAAATAAACAGCGAACCACCTGCCGTGTAGAGAATAAACTTAGTGGCTGCATACAGGCGTTTCTTACCACCCCAGATAGACAGTAATAAATAGACGGGCAGAAGTTCTAGTTCCCAAACTAGGAAAAACAGCAGCATATCCTGTACCGCAAACACGGCAATCTGTCCGCCGTACATCACCAATAGGAGGAAAAAGAAGAGACGTGGTTTCAACGTTACGGGCCACGAAGCTAAAATCGCTAGCGTAGTGATGAAACTGGTCAACAAGATCAGCGGCATCGACAGGCCATCGGCCCCAACCGACCACCGCAAATCAAGCGATGAGACCCACGAGTAGCTTTCTACTAGCTGCAAGTCAGGACTAGAGATGTCGTAATTGGAATAAAAAGCGTAAACCGTTAGCGCAAAATTAATCAGTCCAATGACTAAGGCATACCAACGAATCGGTCTGCCTTTTCCCTCCTTGTCTGGCACCAAGGGAATGAAAAAAGATGCCACGATAGGAAACAGGATGATAGTAGTTAACCAGGGAAAGTCCGCAGTATTCATTTAGTATATTTTTAAGTGCAAAGATCATGTAAAAAATCTGCAACACCTTTGCTCTCCTCAAAAAGCAGGCACTTAGGTAGAACTTAAATGTCTGCTTTTTGAGGAGAGCAAGGACTAGGTAATTCCCGATACGAGCACCAGACCTAACACTGCACCAAAGACGATTAGCGCGTAAAACTGCACCTTTCCACTTTCTAAGTACTTCAGCGCTTCACCTGTTACCAGCGTGACAAACCCCGTTAGGTTGACCAACCCATCCACAATTCGAACATCAACTTCTAGCACCTGTCGGGCAAGGCGACGGCTGCCCTGTACGAAGACGGCATTGTAGATATCGTCGATGTACCACTTGTTGAGGGAAAGCTGATATAGCGGCTGAATCTTCGCGGCGATCGCACCTGGGTCAATCTGCTGCGTTCGATACATTAACGTGGCCAGGGTAATGCCAATTAGGGCAATGCCCACTGAGCTGCCGCCCATCACCAGAAACTCTGACCATTCAAACTCAGCGGCGGCCTCAATCACTTCACCAGGGGCGTGAATAAATGACTCGAAATAGTTGGCAAACGGCGTTCCTACCAAACCTACCAGCATCGATGGAACTGCCAAAATTACCAGAGGCAACCACATCGCCAATGGCGACTCATGGGGGGTGCTATGGTGGGCGTCGTGGGCATCGTGCGATTTTTTTGGCGAATCGCTAGTCGGAAATTCAGCCGTCAATTCTTTGGGATTCATTGCCCCTGGGCCAAACGCTAGACCCATCCGCTGCAACTGCTCTGTCTTAAGCTGCTGTTTGATGGCGCTGTCAGTACCCCGGAAGGAACCTTCAAAGGTTGAAAAGTACATGCGAAACATGTAGAATGCCGTGATCCCAGCCGTTAACCAGCCCACGAGCCACAGCGTCGGATTTGACTTGAAGGTTTCGCCTAAGATCTCGTCCTTTGACCAAAATCCTGCAAAAGGAGGAATACCACAAATCGCCAGGGTTCCAATCAAGAAGGTAATAGCGGTGATGGGCATATACTTCCGTAGTCCCCCCATCAATCGCATGTCCTGCGCCAACACGGGATCATGACCCACAACCGCTTCCATGCCGTGAATGACTGAACCTGAACCCAGAAATAGCATCGCTTTAAAGAAGGCGTGGGTCATAAGATGAAACAACCCAGCCGTATAGGCTCCTACACCCATCGCCATTACCATGTAGCCCAGCTGGGACATAGTGGAATAGGCTAAGCCTTTTTTAATATCGTTTTGTGTAATGGCAATGCTGGCTCCTAGGAAAGCAGTAACGCCTCCCGTCCAAGCAATCACGTCCATTGCCACCGGAATCCCTTCAAACACGGGAAACATCCGAGCAATTAGGAACACTCCGGCTGCCACCATGGTAGCGGCGTGAATTAGAGCAGAAATCGGAGTTGGGCCTTCCATGGCGTCGGGCAGCCACACATGCAGCGGAAACTGTGCAGACTTCGCGACAGGCCCTAGAAACACCAAAATGGCAAATAGTGCTGCCATAGTGCCGCTCAAAGCACCAGACTGAACCAGTTCTTGAAGGCGATCGCCAATCACATCAAACTCAAAACTACCGGTTGCCCAATACAGCGCCAAAATTCCTAGCAGCAAGCCAAAGTCCCCAACTCGGTTGGTGACAAACGCCTTTTGGCAAGCATCGGCGGCAGCCTTACGGTCGTACCAAAACCCAATTAGCAGGTAGGAGCACATGCCCACCAGCTCCCAAAATATGTAGACCTGCACCAGATTTGGGCTGATGACTAGACCCAGCATAGAAGAGGAAAATAGGCTGAGGTAGGCGTAAAACCTGACATATCCGGGATCGTGCGCCATGTACCCATCGGTGTAGATCATCACCAAAAAGGCGACACTCGTCACGATCACCAGCATCAAAGCAGTCAGGTGGTCAATGACATATCCCATCCTCAAATGAAAGTCGCCTGCTGCTGCCCAGTCAAACGATTGGACGTAGGGAGCATGGCCTTGAACCTGACTCCATAGCAGCCCAAAGGAGAGCACCATCGCAGTCCCAATGAGCGACACAATCAGCACAGAACTCGCCGTGCGCAGACGGTTGACAGACTGGTTGTAGGAAATCAGGCCCAATCCAATTATCATTGCCCCGGCTAGAGGCAAGACCGGAATCAGCCAGGCATATTGATACAGGGTTTCCATGACTTATGGCTGTGTT
>JAYUYI010000557.1:0-3387 GCA_043752545.1 Thermoleptolyngbya sp. | reverse complement strand
CGCCAGCGGCCAGCCAGTAGCGCAGCAGCAAATTGTGCATGGAGGACGGGTGCACCATGCCTAGGGTGTGCTCTTGCTCGGCAGAGTCGAGCAACATCCGTTTGAAGTCGGCGGCGTTGAGAATGCCCTTGTCATAAAACTTTTTGGCTAGGGTGACGGCGTTGCCGTTGCGGGTCATGGTTAGGGCGCTGACTACGGGCAGCGGTGTACCCTGATTGCCACCCACGGTCAGCCAGACGGGCATCCCGGCAGGCATTTGGGCGGCATCCAGGTAGTTGCCAGCGATGCCGTCTACAATGCCGCGCCAGCTAGTTTCGCGCACCAAGCTAACCTCGTCGAGGCCGTGTTTTTCAAAAAACCCTTTCTCTTTGGCCACAATCAGCGGCGCGCAGGCGGTTAGTGGGACAAACCCCATTTCCAAGTTGACTTTTTCTAAGCCATGACGGGCGATCGCACCACTCTTTTTCGCACGCAGTTTTTTGATCCGTTTCTGTTGATTGAGGAAGTAAATGATTTCCGATCGCAGGCTGTAGTAGCTGGGGTGGTTGACGACATCCATCCGCTTGCGGGGACGGGGAATATCGACCTCTAAAATGCCGCCAATTTTGGAACTTGGCCCGTTGGTCAACATGACAATGCGATCGCTCAACAGCACCGCTTCGTCTACGTCGTGGGTCACCATCACAGCCGTCACTTGACTCTCTTCGCAGATCTGCATCAAGCGCTCTTGCAGGTTGCCTCGAGTTAGCGCATCGAGTGCGCCAAACGGTTCATCCAGCAGCAGCAGTTTCGGACGAATGGCCAGAGCGCGGGCGATCGCCACCCGTTGTTTCATGCCGCCTGAGAGCTGGGAAGGGGGTTTATCGACGGCATGTTGCAGCCCGACTAATTGAATATGCTGATCTACAATCGCTTGCCGTTCAGCCTTCGACAAATCGACCAGCACCTCATCCACCGCTAGAGCAATGTTTTCTCGCACCGTCATCCAGGGCAGCAGCGAATAGTTTTGAAACACTACCATCCGTTCGGGACCCGGACGAGTGATGCGATCGCCCTCTAGAGAGACCACACCTTCCGTGGGTAAATCTAGCCCTGCAATCATATTGAGCAAAGTCGATTTGCCACAGCCCGAGTGACCAATCAGCGAAATAAACTCACCTTTTTTAATTTCTAGATCAATCCCTTTGAGGGCAATATACTGCCCACCACCCGATAGATTAAACACCTTTTCGATTTGATCGACCGCAACAAAGACTGACATAGGAATAAGGGAGGGGTAAGGGGGTAGGGTGGGCAGTGCCCACCAAAAAGTTGGGGTTCAAGGCATTTGTGGAGCATGGGCACTGCCCATCCGACAAAACCTGCATAACGTCCAAACGATTACTGGCCGGGTGCAATCTGTTTTTGAATAAACAAAACCAATCGATCTAATACCAGACCTACAGCACCGATATACACAACCGCTACGATAATCTCGGTCACGTAGTTTTGTTGGTATGCATCCCAAATAAAGAACCCAATTCCAGCCACACCAGACATGACAATTTCTGCGGCGATAATCGCCAACCAGGCTAGACCAATGGCAATCCGTAGACCCGTAAAAATATAGGGCAGTGCAGAGGGCAGTAGCACTTTGAAGAAGTACTTTTGCTTCGAAATTTGTAGCACTTTTGCAACGTTTTTGTAGTCTTGGGGAATCTCACGCACACCCACAGCCGTATTGATCAAGATTGGCCAGATAGATGTAATGAAGATGACAAACAATGCCGCAGGTTCATTCTGCCGTAGGGCGGCGAGCGCGATTGGTACCCAAGCCAGAGGAGCCACCATTCTCAAAAACTGAAACAGTGGATCGAGCATTTTGTCGAGCACGGCGCTGTTACCCACCAAGATACCCACTGCAATTCCCACAATGGCCGCTGCACCATAGCCGATCGACACCCGGCGCAGGCTCGCCATCGTCTGCAAAAACAATCCTTGATCTAGGTCACTTTTGTAAAAGAATGGATGCGTGATTAAGTAATTACTGCGCTCATCTGTGAGCACTTCGATCGGGCTGGGTAGAGCAATCAGCCCAATTCGGGCAAGCACTTCCCAAATCGTTAGAAATAGCAGAATGCCAATAATTGGTAGGCCAATATTTGCCGCTGGATGCTTTAAAAGGGCTTGAATGCGATCGCGCGAGCTAACCGTTGCCCGATTGGGAAGAGTTGCCGTCATGGAGTCTCCTTAAATTTTGATAAAAGGTGTTTGGGTGATTGAGAGCTGCCTATATACAGCTCTCAATCTGTGAGCGTTCGAGATTGGAATAACCGATGGCTGTCGTGGGCTAGAACCCTAAGCCGCCTTGATTTTCAGGTCATCTAAATAGCGCTGAGGGTTTTCTGGATCAAACTTAACGCCGTCAAAGAAGGTTTCAACCCCTCGGCTCGTACTAGCGGGAATATCAGCCGTGAACCCGGCTTCCGTGGCAGCTTCTCGCCATAGATCTTCGCGGTTTACCTTGTCAATCAATTTTTGAGCTACATCTAGATCGGTAATCGCCGTTTTGTGGAAGCCCCAGCGCAGCGTCTCCGTTAAGAACCACAGGTCATGGCTCTTAAAGGGATAGGAAATGCTATCGCCATTTGGATCTTTCCAATACAGCGGACTAAATTTGAAATCATCGAGAGCAGATTTGCCGTCACCCATGGCGTAATTGCCTTTATAGGGAGGCGTTAGCACTTCCGAAGGCGCATTGAAAAATGAACGACCCGATACAATTTTCACCAGTTCATCGCGATTGGCAACGTCGTCGCACCACTGCTGCGCTTCCATGATGCCTTTTAGCAACGCCTTAGTAGCTTTGGGATTGGCTTCAATCCAGTCGGTTCGCAATGCGAAGTATTCTTCAGGATGATACGGCCACATTTCCGTGGTCAGGGTAGACAGGAAGCCGATTTTATCGTTGATGATCCGATACGGCCACGGGTCGCCTGTACTAAAGGCGTCCATCGTCCCGTTACGCATGCCCTGCACGGTTTCAGCCGGAGGCACTGCCAACAGTTCAATGTCTTTGTCGGGGTCTACACCACTAGCGGCAAACCAGTAGCGAATCCAGAAATCCTGATTAGCGTTGGGGAAGGTATAGGCTGCTTTAAACAAGCGACCATTTTTAGCTTGGAACTGCTTGACATACTCTGGATCGTTGATTTTCAGCCCCAAGCCTTTGCCTTCATGGATGGCGGCGATCGCGATCGCATTCCCATTAGTATTGAGCTGAAGCAGTACCGACATGGGCACCTTGTTGCCATTGGTAATGATGCCCTCGGTGATTAAGTGGGGCATCGGCATCTGCCACTGCCCGCCATCAATCCCGCCGCCACCGGAGCCAATCACGACGTTGTC
>JAYUYI010000556.1:0-3391 GCA_043752545.1 Thermoleptolyngbya sp. | reverse complement strand
TCTTGAGCGGTAATGGGGGGTGACACAGCAGAGCTTGCCCACCTAAATACCTTGAGATAAGTAGTGCGCTGCACCGACCAGGTAAAGACGGATAGGGTCGCACCCTCTGGCTCCACCGTGACGTCGGCGACAGCCGTTTTTAATAAAAACCCATCCGGCGTAGCCTGCTTTGTGCCAGCTGGAGCCTGAAACTGATGCTGTAACCAGGTGCGCACAGCATCAATATCAGGAGTCGGTACCTCTAAGTAAAGAATTTCTCTCATCTAGCGTGTTTAACCCCGCGAGTCCCCAAAAATACAGAGTTGACAAGATTTGAAAGTGCGTTAAACTTCACCAATGCATTCAGATTGCTACAAGAAAGTTTACAGGCTTCTCATTTTCTGGCATGCAGTTCTCTTTTAAGTATCCGCCGTTCTTCTCACGTTTGTTTTTGTCCTGCCATGAATTATCCCATCCCCAACAACCCTCAAGAAATCTTGGCGCTTCGTCAACAGCCAGTGGATGAGGAACTGGTGGCGGCAGCGATCGCCGGGGTAGTTCGTGTGGCTCGCTCGCAGGGACAATCGCTAGAAGAGGTGACTGCCGAAGTCATGGCCGATGATGCCATTCTTAACCGCTCAATGCGGCTCTGGTTGAGCGATATTGTGGCACATGCCTGGAATTCGTTAGCTTAGCTAATCCTGATGCCGGTTAGGGCAACCACAAGATTTGGGTTTTGGGGTATCTTGAATCTTTGAACCCCTATCTAGGAAAAACCCCTATGGGCAGCAATGGTCGCACCCAACCTCTTCACTCTACCCGCATCGATCTGCCTCTAGACGTTCGGGTTCACGTTATTGATACGCTAAATGCCACGTTGGCCTGCACCTTAGACCTCAAAACTCAGGTAAAGCAGGCTCACTGGAACGTCAAGGGCATGGATTTTTATCAACTCCATGAGCTGTTTGATGAAATGGCATCGGAACTAGAAGACTATGTAGACACGGTGGCTGAGCGGGTGACCGCGTTGGGTGGTACGGCGTTGGGCACTGCTCGCATTGCCGCTAGCCAATCGAGCCTACCGGAATATCCTCTCACTATTTTGGACGGGAAAGACCATGTCACGGCGCTGGCCGATCGCTTTGCGGCTTACGGCAAACTGCTACGCGAAGGAATTACCAGCACCGACGATTTAGAGGATGCCGACACCGCTGATCTCTACACAGAGATTTCGCGTGCCATTGACAAGCGGCTGTGGTTTTTGGAAGCCCATCTGCAAGCAGCGGTGGTTGTGCCGGCTGCAGCGGCGATCGCCAACGGGGCGGAACCTGCTGCAGTGAATGGTGCCGAAGCAACCAAGGCACCGACTAAAGCCAAGAAAACTGCCAAGCGCGCCAAGTAGTTTTCAACCAAATGGTTAAATCAACCCGCTTTGTGCAAACACTGATTTGTGTTCGCAGAGTGGGCGTATTTTGCGTGTTGAGTTGGATTAGGCCATCGTTCTACAAGGGGAACGTTTACAATATCTAAAGGTTTTAAACTAAGGTTTTAATCAGGTTTTTAACGAAAGATATCAGCGCAAGTTATAGCTGCAAAATTAAACGATTCGTCTATCCTCACTTGATCCCCATCCCTCTATCCTCTGGAGATTCAATGCTACGCCTGGAACATATCAGCAAGATTTACCCGACAGGTGAGGTGTTGAAAGACATTAACTGGGAGGTAAAGCCGGGCGATCGCGTCGGGTTGGTGGGGGTGAACGGAGCCGGAAAATCGACTCAGCTGAAGATTATTGCCGGGGAAATGGAGCCGACGACTGGAGAAGTCATTCGCCCGTCCAGCTTGCATATTGCCTATTTAACTCAAGAATTTGATGTCGATCTATGCCGCACGGTGCGAGAAGAATTTTGGCGGGCGTTTGCGGAAGCTAACCAGGTGCACGAGTCGTTAATGCAGGTGCAGCACGAGATGCAAACGGCTGATCCCCAACAGTTAGATCAGCTAATTCACCAGCTCGATCGCTATCAGCGACAGTTTGAGGGACTAGATGGCTACGGATTAGAATCGCGAATTGAGAAGATTTTGCCCGAACTGGGGTTTGAAGCCGATGCTGGCGATCGCCTCGTCAGCTCCTACAGCGGCGGCTGGCAAATGCGAATGAGTTTGGGCAAAATTTTGCTGCAAGCTCCTGATTTGCTGCTCTTGGACGAGCCGACTAACCATCTCGACTTAGAAACGATTGAATGGCTAGAGACTTATCTGAAGGGTCTGAGCACGCCCATGGTGATTGTCTCCCATGACCGAGAATTTCTCGATCGGCTCTGCACCCAAATTGTGGAAACAGAGCGAGGTGTCTCCAGCACCTACTTGGGGAACTACACCGCGTACTTAGAACAAAAAGAAGAAGCCCAGATGGCTCAGCTGAGCGCCTATGAGCGGCAGCAAAAAGAATTAGAAAAACAGCAGGCATTTGTAGAACGGTTCCGCGCCAGCGCCACCCGCAGCACCCAAGCCAAGAGCCGGGAGAAGCAGCTCGACAAAATTGAACGAATTGATGCCCCCATTGATGGTCTGCGGACGCTGCACTTCCGCTTTCCACCTGCGCCCCGCAGCGGGCGAGAAGTGGTGATCATCAAAGATCTGACCCACGCCTACGAAGACAAAGTTTTGTTTTTAGGCACCAATTTGCTGATTGAGCGGGGCGATCGCATTGCCTTTTTAGGTCCCAACGGTGCGGGCAAGTCTACCCTGCTGCATCTGATCAACGGCACTGAACAGCCTACCGAGGGCAGCATTACGATCGGCGATCATAACGTCATCCCTAGCTATTTTGAACAGAACCAGGCTGAAGCGTTAGATCTGAATAAAACAGTCATCGAAACCATCCATGACGAAGTGCCCGACTGGACCAATGAGGAGGTTCGCACGTTACTCGGGCGGTTTTTGTTCACTAAAGATACTGTTTTCAAGAAAGTAGGTGCCCTCAGCGGGGGTGAAAAAGCCCGTCTAGCGCTAGCAAAAATGCTGCTGCGTCCTGCTAACCTGCTAATTTTGGACGAGCCGACCAATCACCTCGACATTCCTGCCAAGGAAATGTTAGAGGAAGCCATTCAAAATTACGATGGCACCCTAATCGTGGTCTCGCACGATCGTTACTTTATTTCCCAAGTTGCTACCAAGATTGTAGAAATTCGCGACGGTGAACTGGTACTGTACCAGGGCGACTATCACTATTACCTAGATAAAGTTGCTGAAGAAAAAGAGAAGGCTAAGTTGGAGGCGATCGCTGCTGAAAAAACGGCTAAGTCTGCGGCTAAGCAATCCAAGCAAAAGCAAAAAGCAAAATCTAAAAAGGGTGGGGACGGTTAATCATCCGGGGTGCGCGGTGGAGGTTGAAGCCCGCTCTGGCGTA
>JAYUYI010000555.1:0-3394 GCA_043752545.1 Thermoleptolyngbya sp. | reverse complement strand
GATTGATAGCTCAATCACACTGATTCTGGCGATCGGGTTTGCCATCGTTAACTACCGCAATGCCCAACAAATACCCGCTCCTATTCTCACCGATTTCTACGCTCAAGATATCTGGTTTGGTAGTGATATTCCTACAGTGTTTGGCAATATTACTAGCCTTCAAAGCGATTACGGTCGTAATAATAAGCATCCGCTCTTTCCTCTACTAGTATTTCCCCTGGTTTACGGTTTCGGAAAAGCGTTTCACCTCGATTCTGTTGCCGCTGCTCGATTGGTGATTGCGCTAGTTGGAGCTATTTGGATTGGTTCGCTTTACAGCTTGTTTCGGCTGATGCAGTTGCCCCGTTTGGATGCCATTATCTTTAGTTTGCTGGGCAGCGTCAGCGCCGCTGCTGTCTTTTGGTTTGTTGTACCAGAGTCTTTTTCCTTCGGCTCGTTGTCGATTCTGCTGGCGCTTGTACTGGTTGCTTTGGCGCAATCTCGTAAACTTTCACCTGCTTGGTATGTGGCAGTTGGGGCATTCAGTCTGAGTATCACGATCACAAATTGGATGGCTGGGCTGCTGGCAACCATTGTCACCCATCGCTGGCTGAAAGCCCTACAAATCACCCTAACGACGTTTCTGGTAGTGAATGTCTTATGGGTGTTACAGCGATCGATCTTTCGGAATGCCGGATATCCCTTCTCGCTAAAGACCTTTGTTGGCGAGAAAAAATTTATGTCTGCGCCGGAATCAGATAGTGTATTGTCTGCTCTCAGTTCATTTTTCTATCAGACGATCGTCATGCCAGCCATTCAATTGAGTGACTCGGTAATTCGTCCAAATTGGGTCAAGCTAACGACGAATACCTTGACTCCAGGAACAGGCGGAGTTTGGGGAACAGTGGCGGCTGTGACATGGACAGTACTGCTCATTCTAGGCACATGGGGATTTTTCTCGACCCGGCAACAGTCTAAATTGCGAATTGTTGTGGGACTGACGATCTTGGGGCAACTGTTAATTCACAGCATCTACGGAGCTAGAGAAACCTTTATTTATTCGCTGCACTTTGCGCCGCTCTTGCTGACCGTCGCTGCCTTTAGTTCTTTAACTCGATTACGGTGGGTGGGTCTGGGTTTGGCTGGGTTACTGGTGGTTAATGCGGGGATTAACAATCGAGCGCAATTTAGCCAACTAACGGCTAGCTTGCAAAGCTACGGCACTCCCCAGCAGCAAGTGCAAGCTCAGGTGCGATCGCGACCCTCTGATTTTTGGCCACGCAGTGCTGGTCACGTCGTTCTAGCCACGCCAGGTAGCCGGGACGAAGACAAAGCCTACCATGAACCCGGTGGCAGTTTCAGCCCGGTGGCAGGCAGTTTTGGGGTTTCGATTTGGTTGGTGGAAGAAGACGGAACCCCCAAAATTACTAGCGATACGATTCCTCTCAATCAGATTCAGCAGCAGTTAATCAATTCCAACCCACCGGGGGTCAACAAACCAGAGGGCAACAAGCCGACATCAGGCATTTCAGCAAAAACTGAATTTTATCAGGCTACCTGGGCAGCGACTCAACTGGGCTGGCGGCTGAGCCTGGAGACTCCAGCAAATTCACTGAAGCCTGTCTTAGTGATTCGTAGCGTTGGTCCGGCAGGTGGAGCGGTTAACTCTTTGAACTGGAACGGGCAGCGATTGTTGATTAACGATCGCTGGTCGCTGAAGCCGAGTGCAGTTCCAACTCAGGTACATTTGGGCAGTGAGTCGTCAGGCTGGATCACTCATGCAGCGACCCTGCCCCAATGGCAAGATCAGCGGGGTTGGGGTTATGCACGGCTGGAACTCACACCGGGCAGCACCTGGAATTTCGACCTTGCTGACTTGACCCCCGGTCCCAAACCTGATCTACTCCCAACAACGCTACCGTCTGATCTGGTATTGGAGCTACCGGATTCCCAGTTTGTTGATAGCCTCAATGCCCAAGTCGCTCATTTGCTGATGGGGCTGGTGGAAAATCGTACTCGTCCGAGCGATCCGTTGAGCTATCCATTACCGCGCCTGCGAGAGGGTGCTTACCAGATGGTAGCCCTAGCCCGTTCGGGTCAATTAGACACCGCTAAACAGCTATCGCCATATTTTGCCGAAACCGATTTCCTCAATGGTATTCAGCCAGCCGCCGATATTCCCGCAGTCGGACTCTGGGCTGTGGCAGCCGTCGCCGAGCAGGTAAACCAGCCAGAGTACGATCGAGCGCTATGGCCCCACGTGCAGCGCAAGGCGGAGTTGATTGTCGAAATGCTGTCTACAAACAGACCGGGCTATCCAGTCGTGGAAGCCTCGAAAGCTCCGTTTTCCGAACATCCAGACTTTTTGATGCAAGATCTGATTGCGGGCAAAATGGACAACGTGCCTGGATTGATTACCCTTGATTTGACCGCAAACGCTCTGAGCTACCGGGCTTTGCTAGATGCAGCTACCCTAGCCGATCGCGTTAACCAACCCAGAGCCGCTCAACGCTGGCGTTCGCGGGCAGCGCAGTTACAAATGGAGTGGGGCAATGCCTTTAAACCCGTCTTTTCTCAACTACCCGAAACCTATACCAGCAGTTTGTGGCCTAGCTGGATTGCTGCGGATCGTTCTGGTCTCACTCAAGAGCTAAAGAAACGCTGGCAGTATGATGCTACTGGAAATCTGCGTCAACTTATCGTCCCTACGATCAATCTAGCGGAAACTCATCAGTGGCTATTTCTAGGTCAGAGCGATCGCGTCTGGACGACGCTCAAGTGGTTTTGGCAGCATCAAGTTTCTCCTGGCTTATACACCTGGTGGGGCGACAACCCAAACCCAGGGGACATTCCTAAAAGTTTCTCTCGCTGGCAACGGTATCGCGGTTGGATTAACCCTCCCCATGTCACCCCGCATTATGGAGCGGCAGCAGAAATGCTATTACTGCAACTAGATATGCTGGCTTACCTCGATCGCTCTTCAAACGAGCCGACGCTAATCATCGGGGCAGGCATTCCGAAAGAGTGGCTCACTCAACCAATGACTGTAAAAGGGCTACCTTTGGGCGGAAATCGGATTAATTGGACGTGGGACGGCAAGCAAATGGCGGTTCAAATTAGAGGTAAGAAAATGAACATTCAGCTTGGCTCGACTTTCCCTCCGAACACACCAACGAAAGTAGAGATACTCTAGCAACCTACAGGAGAACAAGATCTAACAACTAGAAGAAAATACTACCTCCTCCACAAGAGTTTAGTCTTCCAGAGAAAGCTGGGTTTTAATGAGAGTTATCTAGGTTCAAAGTAGCTATAGAAATGTACTTGTAATGAGATTCAAATTTCTGAAAACCGCTTTTTTTACCATCCTGTTGTTGAATACCGTATATGCGTCTACTGCTTTAGCGCAAGCATCGGG
>JAYUYI010000554.1:0-8344 GCA_043752545.1 Thermoleptolyngbya sp. | reverse complement strand
CCCTCACCCTTTTCATGTATGCCGAAGGCTTTAAGCCCTCTCCCCGCTTGGGAGAGGGACTTCAATCCCCCAACCCCTTCTCCCAAAAAGGGAGAAGGGGTTGGGGGATGAGGGCAAGCCTGCTCAAAAGTGTCCGAACTATTGCTCTAGGAGAATTCTACATCCCTGTTTAGCCGTCTAACCCCTAGACGGTTCGTCCTGAATGATGTCTCTCAACCCCTAGCAGATCGTCAGACAATCTGTTAAACAAGTTAGTGAGAGCCTTAATAAAATAAAAATCGAAGCAAAAATCACGTTCATGTTTAGTTGACTAACTAAGTAGTCTTTTATACATTTATCTCCGTACCCGTAGGGTTAATTGACTGAATTTCAATCAATTAACGGCCAACTTTAGCAACTCTTCAAATGATTGCCTGCAAGAACTGCATTTTATCTGGGCGATGTTGGAACGATAATGAGAGATGGAGGCGCAACGTGCTCCTTAAGAAACATGCCGGGCGGTTACCCTAAAGAGTGATGCCGAATGAGTTACTGCTTAAACCCTGCCTGCCCTCATCCCGAAAATCTGACGCATACTGAACTTTGTCAGGCGTGCGGCTCTAAACTGTTGCTGCGCGATCGCTATCGGGTTGTTCAGTCGCTTGGGCACGGGGGGTTTGGTGCAACTTTTTTGGCCAACGATGAATCCCTTCCAGGCAATCCTTACTGCGTCATCAAGCAATTGCGCCCTGTGGCCTCGTCTCCTCACGTGTTGCAGATGGCGCGCGAGCTGTTTCGCCGCGAGGCCAAAACGCTAGGAAAAATTGGCAACCACCCCCAAGTGCCACGCCTGCTCGATTATTTTGAGGCTAACCAAGAGTTTTACCTCGTTCAAGAATTTATTAGTGGGTCTACTCTCCAGCAGGAAGTGAAGCAATGTGGCCCCTTCAGTGAAGCAGGCGTGAAGCAGTTTCTCAGCGAGGTGCTGCCGATGATGCAGTACGTCCACGCCCAGCAAGTGATTCACCGCGATATTAAACCTGCTAACTTAATTCGCCGCTCTCAAGATAAAAAGCTGGTACTAATCGACTTTGGGGCTGTAAAAGACCAGGTTAGCCCGATTCGAGCCGGAGCCACCGAACAAACCGCACTTACCGCTTACGCAATTGGCACGCCGGGCTACGCGCCGCCCGAGCAAATGGCAATGCGCCCAGTGTATGCCAGCGATATTTATGCTCTAGGCGTGACTTGCGTCTACTTACTCACCGGAAAATCGCCTAAAGACTTAGACTACGATTCGACCACAGGTGAGGTGCTGTGGCGAGAGCAGGTGCATGTGAGCGATCATTTTGCGACTGTGCTCAAAAGAATGCTGGAAGTGTCGGTGCGACATCGCTATCAGACAGCCGGAGAAGTTTTGCGAGCGCTTGACCTAGAGCCATACCTAGACAGCCTTGCCCAAAACATGTCTAAGCCCGTGCGGGCTTCACGTTCTGATGGTTTGACCAACGGCACTCCCTCTGGTGACCTCAGCGGCAGCCTGTTTCCGTCATCTCCCAGCGCTAGGATGGCCGCTGCGATTCGTGCCCGCCAGTCTAAGTCTGGGATGGATTCCTCAGGATTACCCCTCAGTGGAGGGAATCGCCGGGTTGCTACCCAAAAGCCCGTGTCAATGACGAGCATTGAGAATAGCAAAGGGGGCGGGGCTAATACAGGGGGAACTCCGAGTGGAACGCCCAGGCTATCGGTAGATGAGTTGCTCAGCGCCTACGCCAAGGGCAAACGAGATTTTACATCCCGCGATCTAAGTTCCTTGAGCTTGGCAAAGGTGACTCTGGCCGGAGCAAACTTTCATCAGTCCAAACTGCATAAGGTTAATCTTCAAGGCGCAAACCTGTTCAACTCAGATTTTGGGCGAGCGAGCCTCAGTCAGGCACTGCTTAAAAATGCAAATTTAGCTAGAGCCTACCTCAGTCATGCCGATTTGCAAGGTGCAGACTTGCGCGGGGCAGATTTAAGCTATGCCTATCTCAGCAATGCTAACCTGCGGGGGGCAAATCTTTGTGGAGCCGACCTCACGGGGGCAAAATTGGCAGATGACCAACTGGCTATGGCCAAAACTAACTGGGCCACAGTCCACCCCAGCGGCAAACGGGGCTTCTGGTAACTTAATATTTTGATTTTCCAACAAAATCTAGAGCTAAAGTTTGGTGCTCAAAATTTAGTGCTCAAAAACAGGAAAGGGGGATACAGAATTCTGTATCCCCCTTTCCTGTTGTGCAGTCAAAGGGTGCGCAGTCAAACTACTCACGGTATGGTTGCTGACACCAGAGCTACCTGGCTGATAACGGTGACCATCCGGCAGGGGTCACGTAGTGACGGTGTTCAATCCACTGCCGCATTTCATCTTCCGAATCTGTGTAGAAGGCGCGATCGCCCATGGGATCGTAGGCATGCCACAGGTCATTGCCATCGGCGTCTGGCTCTTGCCAAACCCGTAGCTCCGACTCGTTGGTTAGCCAACTGACTACAGCTTGCCCCATCTGGCTCCAGAATCCTGCCGACCGAGGCTGAGCGGACGCATAAGACGTTCTACGGAAAAGCAGGTCGAAGCCAGGTGTTAACTTTTGCATGAGATTGATGGATTTCATAGATCCAGCCTCCAACTTGACTTCATTTCAGGAAAATCAACCTCTAGGGATTTATCTGCATATACCTATATTAGAAGGCGTATACGAGAATACACATAGCTAAATAAAGGCTAAAACTGTCTTTGCCTTTAAAAAAATGTTATTAATGCAGAATGACCTTAGAAACAGAAAAGCTGCTAGATGAGATTGGTTGGGATCTGCTGCGCGCCCTGCAGGAAGATGCTCGGCTCTCGTATAGCGAGCTAGGACGGCGCGTAGGGTTGTCTGCCCCTGCGGTGGTAGAACGCATCCGTCGCATGGAAGAAACCGGAATTATCAGTGGCTATCGAGCCGAGGTTAACCTCGCTAAGCTGGGCTTTTCCATTACCGCCTTTATGCGGATTGAATCGTCTGCTGGAAATTTTTCGAGTTTAAGCGATCGCCTCAAACGCTTACCCGAAGTGCTCGAATGCCATCGCGTGACGGGCAGCGACGACTACATTGCTAAAGTTGCCGTATCGTCTGTAGCCCACCTAGAGTCATTAATTGACCAGTTTACCCAAAGCCAAGTGATTACTCTGATTGTGCTCTCCTCACCCGTGCTGCGCCGCACCATCGAACATCCACCCGAGTTTGACCCCAACCCCCTGACATAAAGCGGTTCCCAGCTTTCCCGCATCATCCTTCATCCGTCTCCCTCTCCCCGGCTCTCTACTGCTGCCACCAGCATTTTATCGATGCGGTTGCCGTCCATATCCATGACCTCAAACCGCAGATCGCTCCATTCAAAGTGATCGGCGGCGGCAGGGATCCGACCTAGCTGAGTGATCACGAAACCGCCCAAGGTTTGGTAATTACCACGATCTTCGCCGGGCAGCTCTTCTAGATTAAATAACTCTTTCAGCTTGTCGATCGGCAGCATCCCATCTAACAGCCAAGAGCCATCCTCGCGGCGCACAATTGGCGACCCATACTCATGATCTGCAAACGGCACGTCGCCAATAATCACCTCCATCACATCATTCAGGGTGACAATCCCCTGAACGACGCCATATTCATCGACCACGATCGCAATGTGAGTGCCTGACTGTTTGAATAACTCCAGCACTTTAAGAGCACTGGTGCTCTCAGGAATAAATAAGGGCTGTCTCAGATTGCCAGCTAGATCAAATGGCTGATTTGAAAAGCTGCGGGCGAGTAAATCTGTGGCATACGCCACGCCTAAGACATTGTCTAGGTGATCTTGCCCCACCAGATAGCGACTATGACCGTTTTCGATCATTTTGTGGCGATTAATGTCTTCGGGGTCGTTTAGATCAAGCCAAACGATCTCTAGCCGAGGGGTCATGAGCGCATTCACATGTTGATCCCCAAGATGGAAGACGCGTTCCACCATGTCTTGCTCGGCCACCTCAAACATCCCGGCTTCGGTACCCTGTCGCACCATCACCTTAATTTCTTCTTCGGTGACCAGTTGTTCACCCTCTACTTGGGTTATCCCCAACATCCGCAGCACTGCTTCGGTGGAAATGCTCAGCAGGTGCACTAAGGGATAGGCGATCGCCGACAGCCACCTCATCGGCTGCGCCATGCTCATGGCGATGGTTTCAGGACTACCTAGCGCTAACCGTTTGGGGACTAATTCGCCAATGATTAGTGAAAAATAGGTGATGACAACAACGACGCCCACAAGCGCGATCGCCCCACTATACGATTCTAGGGCTGGAATTCGAGCGATCACCGTCGCCAGCTTTGTCGCAATGGTTGCGCCACCAAAGGCACCTGCCAAAATTCCAATCAGCGTGATCCCCACTTGCACCGTGGAGAGAAATCGATTTGGTGAGTTTGCTAGGTCTAGAGCGACTTGTGCCTTCTTATTGCCTCTGTCTGCCAGCTCTTGAAGGCGGGTTTTGCGAGCCGAAACAATCGACATCTCCGACATGGCAAATACGCCATTGGCGAAAATCAGCAGCAAAACGATGAGAATTTCTATAGTGACAGGCATTCTGAGCAGTGCCAAAAATGTGGCTAAACGGTTTGGACATGAACACAGATTTGACTCAATGTTCAGAGTTAGGTTGAGGGAGAATTAGGTTGAGGGAGAGTTAGGTTGAGGGAGACAGTCCTACTCAGCACTTTCCGATATCTTCCAACTTATCTCTAGCTGCCCATCTCTAATTGATAGATTAGCTGAGATAGATTAGCTGAATGATCACTCCTTACCTAAATGACGGTAGCATCCTCTGACGATGAGCGAGGAAAGCCGTCAGCGTTTTTTGGCGGATCTGTCGTTCTGCAAACTTGCGGCATCATGACTACGGCGCAGCTTTCTGGTAAGCCTTCTACAATCTAAGTACACAGCTGAATTTTGGTCGGTGAGGTGCAATGTTGCCCTTTGCGGCTCAAACCAATCAGACACCTCCTATTACCCCTATAATTCTGTGGCTTTTTGTTGGGGTTCTCGGTAAAGTATGGCTTTTTCGTCAATTATTCGTGCCTTAGGGCGATCGCCCCTGACTGGCGAGCTACTCACCAAACTGAATCAGCAGCATACGTTGACGCTCAATGGGGTCGCCCGGATTCCTAAAGGATTGGTTGCGTCTGCCTTGGCCCAGGCTCAGTCTCGCCCGCTGCTCATCGTCACCGCCACCTTGGAAGAAGCAGGACGCTGGGCGGTGCAGTTAGAAGCGATGGGTTGGAACACCGTTCAACTTTATCCAACGTCCGAAGCCTCTCCTTACGAACCCTTTGACCCAGAGTCGGAAATGACTTGGGGGCAGCTCCAAGTTTTAGCCGACTTGACAGGCATTAAGAGTTGGAGCACTGAGGGTAGCGAGGCTGCTGTTGCGCCTATTGGTACTGCTAATGGCGCTACGTCTCAAACCCCATCCCCCCATTTCGCCATTGTGACCACCGAGCGGGCGCTGCAACCCCACCTGCCGCCCGTAGAGGTATTTCGTCAATATTGCCTGACGCTGACCAAAGGAACAGACTTAAACCTGGAAACCTTGAGCCGTCAGCTGGCAAACTTGGGCTATGAGCGGGTGTCTTTGGTCGAGATGGAAGGGCAGTGGAGCCGCCGGGGCGACATTGTCGATGTGTTTCCGGTGGCGTCGGAGCTGCCCGTGCGCCTAGAATTATTTGGCGATGAGCTGGATCAAATTCGTGAGTTTGACCCGGCTACGCAGCGATCGCTCGACAGCATTGAACGGCTGGTGCTGACAGCCAAGAATTTTGCTCCAATGATTTTGGCAGGGCTAGGCGGCATGAGGCTGGGGGATCAAGGAAAATTTGCTCACGCCGATCTGTCCACGTTGCGCCCAGCCTTCACCAATTGCCTCTCACCTGAAGAACTAGAGCGCTTGCAGCAGGGGCAGATTCCGGAAGGGATGCGGCGATTTTTGGGGCTGGCATTTGAGCAGCCCGCATCGTTACTGGACTATTTGCCCAGCACAATGCTGGTCGCGATCGACGAACCTGACCAATGTCAGGCCCATGGCGATCGCTGGGTAGAACACGCCGGAGAACATTGGCACGAAATGGCAGGGGCGTTACAGGCACTGCCCCTACCCGCACTGCCTTTACCAAAGATCCACGCTCCGTTTTCTGCTTCTCTAGACGCGATCGCCCTGTTTGATCGGCTTTACCTCTCTGAACTGGCCGAAGAAGGCAACGGACTCAACCTCTCTAGTCGCCCTGTGCCTGCTACGCCGCACCAGTTTGGCCGCTTGGCAGAGACCATTCGAGACGAGCGCGATCGCAACTTTTCCATCTGGCTGATTTCGGCTCAGCCTTCTCGCTCCGTCTCCCTGCTGCAAGAACACGACTGCCCTGCCCAGTTTATCCCCAACCCCCACGACTACCCCGCGATTGAGCGGCTTCAGGCGCAGCGCACCCCAACGGCGCTGAAATATTCGGGACTGGCAGAGCTGGAGGGGTTCATTCTGCCTACCTTCCGGTTGGTGGTCATTACCGACCGAGAATTTTTTGGGCAACACACGCTGGCCACTCCGGGCTATGTCCGCAAACGGCGGCGCGCCGCGTCCAAACAGGTTGATCCCAATAAGCTCCAACCGGGCGATTATGTCGTCCACCGCAACCACGGCGTCGGTAAGTTTATCAAGCTCGAAAGCCTATCTTTTAACGGCGAAATCCGAGAATATTTAGTGCTGCAATATGCTGATGGCCTCCTCCGCGTTGCTGCCGACCAGGTTAACTCACTGTCGCGGTTTCGCGGTGTGGGTGAAGGCAAGCCCGAACTCAACAAAATGACGGGCAAAGCTTGGGAGCGCACCAAGGGGAAAGTTCGCAAAGCCATTCAAAAAGTGGCCTACGATTTGCTGCAACTGTATGCCCAACGGGCACAGCAAGAAGGGTTTGCCTTCCCGCTCGACACGCCCTGGCAAGAAGAAATGGAAGACTCCTTCCCGTATCAGCCCACCACCGATCAGCTCAAGGCGATCCAGGACGTGAAGCGGGACATGGAAGACCTGCGTCCGATGGATCGCCTCGTCTGTGGGGATGTTGGCTTTGGCAAAACTGAGGTGGCCATTCGCGCCATTTTCAAAGCCGTCACCGCCGGGAAACAGGTGGCGCTGCTGGCTCCAACCACCATCTTGACGCAGCAGCATTACCATACGCTAAAGGAGCGCTTCGCCCCCTACCCCATTCAGGTGGGTTTGTTGAACCGCTTCCGCTCGGCTAGTGAACGGCAAGATATTCAAAAGCGGTTGGCGACGGGCGAGCTAGATGTCGTGGTTGGGACTCACCAGCTGTTAGGCAAAGGTGTGCAGCTCAAGGATCTGGGGCTGCTAGTGGTGGATGAAGAGCAGCGCTTTGGTGTCAACCAAAAAGAGAAAATTAAAAGCTTAAGAACTCAGGTAGACGTGCTCACCCTCAGCGCTACGCCAATTCCCCGCACGCTTTACATGGCTCTATCGGGTGTGCGCGAGATGAGTTTGATTACGACACCGCCGCCCTCCCGTCGCCCGATCAAAACCCACCTGGCACCCTATGATCCTGAGATGGTGCGGACGGCCATTCGTCAAGAACTAGATCGCGGCGGCCAAATCTTTTATGTGGTGCCGAGGGTAGAGGGGATTGAGGAAATTGCGGGACGGGTGCGGGAGATGGTGCCGGGAGTGCGGCTGGCGATCGCCCACGGGCAAATGCAGGAGGGTGAACTAGAAGCCACCATGCTGACCTTCAACAACGGCGATGCCGATGTGTTGATGTGCACCACCATTATTGAATCGGGGCTAGATATTCCCCGCGTCAACACGATTTTGATCGAAGATGCCCAGAAGTTTGGGCTGTCGCAGCTGTATCAGCTGCGCGGGCGAGTCGGGCGGGCGGGCATTCAGGCGCATGCGTGGTTGTTTTATCCCAAGCAGTCGCAGCTGACCGAACCGGCGCGGCAGCGACTGCGAGCCATTCAAGAATTTGCTCACTTGGGATCGGGCTACCAGCTAGCGATGCGCGACATGGAAATTCGCGGTGTCGGCAATCTACTCGGGGCAGAACAGTCTGGGCAGATGGACGCGATCGGCTTTGATTTGTATATGGAAATGCTGGAAGACGCCATTAAGGAGATTCGCGGGCAAGAAATTCCGCAGGTCGATGATGCTCAGATCGATCTAAATATTACTGCCTTTATTCCTGCGGATTATATTCCCGATCTCGACCAAAAGATGAGCGCCTACCGCACTGTGGCGACAGCTCAGAGCAAACAAGAA
>JAYUYI010000553.1:0-8355 GCA_043752545.1 Thermoleptolyngbya sp. | reverse complement strand
ACCACATAGCTCAGATGAATTTCGGTGGGGCTGTCAAATTGTTCTACGCCCTGACGCACCATGCTGTTGGAAATGCCTGGGAAAATGCCTGTATTGACGATGGCGGTGATGCCTGCTCGCTCGGCAGCATCTCCACAGCTCAAGACTTTGCGCGTAAAGCTGACGTTATCGCTGACATCCAAATAGGGAACCCCTTGCTCAATACAGTCGTTTAGCACCTGCTGATCGCGATAGTGAAACGGCCCGGCGCAGTGGATTACAAGGGAGGATTGGGCGATCGCCGCCCTTACCCGTTCCCGGTCAGCCAAATCCAGATGCAGCGTCTGCACTCGATCCGCCACCAAATTGCGGTTGAGTGGCAGCCAGGAGGTGCCTCCCTGATCTGTTTTACTGGTAATGGTGATTGACGCCTCGGTGTGACGCAGCAGGTCTAGCGCGACGCTGCTGCCAATGCGGCCTCGACCGCCCAAAATCAGGACTCGTTTGGACATTCTGCCCCCTTCAGTTGCCGCTGCCCAGGGTAAATAGACCAATCATGGTGATGCTATTCCACAGGCTGTGCAGCAGCATTGGAGCCAACAGGTTGCGCGATCGCGTATAGACGACGCCCAACAGGGCTCCCAGCATCGTCAGAGGCAGCACTTCTGATACGCTGAGGTGGGCAATGGCAAACAGCAAACTGCTGAGGACGATCGCTCCACTCACGGGCACATAGCGGGTGAGTGAGGGCAGCAAGAAGCCGCGAAACAGCGTCTCTTCAAAAATGGGCGCTGCCACCGCCGCCGTAAACAGAAAAATGCCCAGTGATACCGGGTCACCCTCGTCTAGCACAATTTGCAGCAGTGGATTGCTGCCGCCCTGCCCCTGCCAAATTTGCTGATTCAGCAACGACACTCCAATCATCAGCGGCAGTGCCGTCATGTAGCCGCCGATGCCCCACAGCGGCCATTTACTCAGCCACTTCACGCGAAACCAGCCCTCTGGCAATGGGAAAAACGGCTTCAGTGACCAATAGAGCACGGCCAAGCCCGACCCCGCCATCAGCAAATAATAGCTCAGCGCATAGACCGCCTTAGCCCGAGTGCCAAAGGCGTTGAAGCTTAAGCCTAAGGCTCCAACCAGCAGCGGTGCTACCACCTGCCCCGCAAAGAAAAAGCCGACAATCAACACTTGCCAAATCGTTTCCCAATCCCAGGGAGTCTCCCAGGCAGTGTCGCCATTCTGAGCCAGAAGCGATTGTTTGCCGCGTAGCCCGCGCTGCACCAGCAAACTGATCAACAGCCCCGCTCCAATCACACTGCCCAGCAGAGGGACAGTGCCCACCAGCGCCAGCTTCACCAGGGTTTTTTCGGCGAGCTGCTGGGCATCTGCCTGCAACACACTCAGTTGGTCAGCCCGCTGCTGAAGTTGATACAGCCGGGTCAGGCTCACATAGCGAAACCAGCCCTGTAGATGTTGCTGAAGCTGGGGTTCGGCGTTGGGTAAAATCCGGGCAGGCTCGCTCCAGATCCCCGCCAACGTTTGAGCGGTAGTGGCCACTTCACGAGGGTCTGAAGCGGGTTTTGGCTCCGTTGGCGGCGCGGGCTCGGCCAGCGGTATTTCGGCAGTTAAGGCATCTTCACGGCGCTGAATTAGGGCTGACCAAGTTTTGACAGCGGCTTCAGTATTTCCTTGTTGGGCTTGAATCGTCCCAATCCCCAAATCGAGTTGGTCAACTAGCGCTTCCTGCTGCTGGATCAGGGGCTGTAACCGTTCTGCGGTGGAAGCGGTGGTGCGGGTGGGGATCGGACGAGGGGACGGGTTGATGGCACTAGTGGGAACTTGCTCAAGCCGCGATCGCAGCCGTTCTAGGTCGGACTCAGCGGTTTGGCGCACAGTTTGATACTGTGCTAGCGCCGCCTTTAAGGGGTCTTCACCCAAAATCGTCTGGCGTAGAGCAGACACCTCCGGGCTGGCCTCGCCGCTGGTGACTGGTTCGGTGGCAGACAGCAGCAAATTAGTTTGATATAGTTCCAGCCGATTGGTAATCTGGGGTTCTCCAAAGCTCTTTAGCAGCGAACTGCCCACCAAAATGATCACAAAAAGCGTCAACACGCCCAAAATTAGTCGTTTGATGGTCATCCTTTTAAAAATCCCTTGAGCCGATCCCCAACTACAGTGCAATCACAAGAGTGCGGTGATGAGTAAATGAGTAGAGTTAATGCCCCCCGTCATCGTCAAACCAAAACTCTTCCCTCTGGAAGCTGGAAGCGCTTCTTTGGCATTATCTCACTGTTTTTCAGGTAACTGGTTAAGCGATTTCTTGAGGATTGGGAGAACGAACAGGGTAGAATGCTTCTGTTTGGGCGATCGCTTCCCATGCGTGATTGATTCACATCTAGATTCACACCTATATTCCTGGAGGGTATCGCCCTGGCTACTCGCGTCATCTTAGTGCGTCATGGCATCAGCACCTACAACGTTTTGGGCAAAGTTCAGGGGCACTGCGACGAGTCTACCCTGACGGATGAAGGGCGCGAGGGAGCGCGTCGAGTTGGCCTCGCCCTTCAAGGAATCCGCTTTAATGCCGCCTACAGCAGCCCTTTGAAACGGGCAAACGCAACCGCTGAAATTATCCTCTCGACCGTAGACCAGTCGCCCCGGCTTCAGTTCACCGATGACCTGAAGGAAATCAACTTGACCGACTGGGAAGGGATGGCGTTTGACGAGGTGAAGCAACAGTTCCCGGAAAATCACCGGGTGTGGCGCGATCGCCCCCACGAATTGCAAATGCAGCGGTCTACTCCCGACGGCCTGCAACCCTTTTATCCCGTGCCTGCTCTGTATGACCAAGCGCGGCAGTTTTGGCAGACCGTATTGCCAGCCCACGAGGGGGAAACCATTTTGCTGGTGGCTCACAGCGGCATCAACCGTGCCCTAATTTGCACTGCTGTGGGGCTAGAAGCGACGGATTACCCGGCCTTTGGGCAAATGAACTGCGCCATCAACATCCTCAACTTCTCGGGCAAACTGGGTGAACCCGTGCAGCTCGAATCGGTCAACCTGACGGCGCATTTAGATAAACCGTTGCCGACCCAACGGGAAGGGCAAACAGGCCCTCGGCTGCTGCTGGTGCGGCATGGCGAAACCGATTGGAATCGGGAGAAGCGGTTTCAGGGGCAAATAGACGTGCCGCTGAATGAACAAGGTCGCCGTCAGTCGGAAAAAGCTGCCGCGTTTCTTGAATCTGTAACGATCGACCGAGCCATCAGTAGCCCCATGCTGCGCCCCAAGGAAACGGCAGAAGTTATTCTCCAGTCTCGATCCCATATTCCCTTAGAGCTAGACGAGCGTCTCTGCGAAATTAGCCATGGTCTTTGGGAAGGCAAATTAGAGAAAGAAATTCAGGACGTCTATGCCGATGAACTGGCCGCCTGGAAAGACGCGCCAGAAACCGTGCAGATGCCCGCCGGAGAAAACTTGCAGCAGGTTTGGAAACGGGCGATCGCCGCCTGGGATTCGATTGTAGCGACGGCACCGACCGATCGACCCACTACTACTCTAGTGGTGGCTCACGATGCGATCAACAAGGCCATCCTCTGCTACTTGATCAACCGTGGCGCTAGCCATTTTTGGACGTTCAAGCAGGGCAATTGCGCTGTTACTGTAATCGATTATCCCAAAGGAGCTGCCAGAACGCCTGTGATTCAAGCACTCAACATTACCACCCATCTCGATAGCGGCGTGTTAGACCGCACGGCAGCGGGGGCGCTGTAGCGGATGCCAACTGACCTCCTACGCCAGGTACGGCTGCTCGATCCGGCTCATGATGCAGATCTCGTGACGGATGTGCTAATTGTGGACGGCTGGATTCGGGCGATCGCTCCCCAAATTTCTGCCCCCGCCGAGGCAGTGGTGCAAGACTGCACAGGATTAGTGCTCGGGGCAGGACTGGTTGATTTATATAGCCAGTCGGGTGAACCAGGGTTTGAGTCGCGAGAAACGCTAGAGTCTCTGATGGAGGCGGCAGCGGCGGGAGGGTTTACGCGACTAACGCTATTGCCGACCACCAATCCAGCCATTGACAATGCCGCGATGGTGCAGTGGCTGCGATCGCATGTCCAGTTGCCATCGCCGCAGCTCCAGTGCTGGGGAGCGCTGACCGTTGGGGCAGCAGGGCAGCAAATGGCCGAGCTGGCCGAGTTGGCCGAGTCGGGCATTGTCGGGTTTGCCGATGGAGTGCCGATTCAAAATTGGGGACTGCTGCGGCGATCGCTAGAATATGCCCAGGCGCTAGGCAAACCGATTGCGCTGGCCTGCTGTGACCTGCAGCTGCGCGGCAACGGCGTCATGCGAGAAGGCACAGATTCGCTCCGGATGGGGCTACCGGGTGCGCCTGCGATCGCCGAGACTGCCGCCTTGGCTGCCCTGCTAGAGTGTGTAGAGCAAATTGGCACTCCCGTCCATCTAATGCGGGTTTCGACCGCTCGCAGTGTGGCGCTAATTGCCCAAGCCAAAGCCCGCCACTTGCCGATTACCGCCAGCACCACCTGGATGCATCTGCTGCTCAATACCCAAGCTCTGCACAGCTATGACCCCAGTTTGCGCCTAGAGCCGCCATTGGGCACCCCGGCAGACCAAGCTGCCCTGATTCAGGCGGTGAATGATGGCGTAATTGAGGCGATCGCCATCGACCATTGCCCCTACACCTACGAAGAAAAAACGGTTCCTTTTGCCGAAGCCCCAGCAGGCGCGATCGGCCTAGAGCTGGCGCTACCGCTGCTGTGGCAGCACCTAGTCACGTCAGGCAAACTCCCAGCACTGACGCTCTGGCGCTCGCTCAGCACTGATCCCAGCCGCTGCCTGCACCAGCCGCCTGCTGTGGTGGAGGTGGATGCGATCGCCGAGCTGACGCTGTTTGATCCCCATCATCCCTGGGTAGTTTCAGGAAAAACGCTCAAATCTCTTGCCCGCAATACACCCTGGCTAGGCCAAGAGATTGTTGGGCGGGTGATCCAAACCTGGGGAGGAAGTTTTGAGTTTTGAGTTTTGAATTGACCGGCTAACTCAAAACTCAAAACTCATTCCAGTTCCTAAGGCTGCGTCTGAGGCTGTGCTGCTGGCTGCGTCTGATCTTGATAGGCGGGATCGGGACCAATCTCTCCCACACGGGCAGGAGGCCAGAAGCGCACGACCGCACGACCGATGATATTTTGCTTGGGAACGTAGCCCCAAAAGTGGCTATCGTAGCTGTTGTTGCGATTATCACCCAGTACCAAATAGGCATCGGGAGGCACCACTTGGGGACCCCATTGATAGTCGGGGGGAGATTCGATGTAGCTTTCGGGAATCGGTTCGTTGTTAATATATACTCGCCCGTTCATTACTTCTACCGTTTCACCGGGCAAGCCGATCACTCGCTTAATAAAAGCATCTTTCAGGCTAGGATTTTGTTGCTTTAGCTGATCGGTCGGCTGAAAGACAATAATGTCTCCCCGATTGGGTTGCTGAAAGTGGTAGCTGACTTTTTCTACAATCAGTCGATCATTTACTTCTAGCGTCGGCAGCATCGATTCCGAAGGAATGTAGCGAGCCTCGGCCACAAACGTTCGAATGCCTAGCGCCAGAACTACGCTCAACCCAATAGTTTTGATGGCTTCTACCCAAGGGTTTTCAGCAGGCTGTGGGGCGGCGACAGGTTGACCAGAGGGATTTTCAGGCACGTTAGGATTGGATTGACTAGACATTCGTAAAGGAATAACAGAACGTAGATGGACAGGGCGTTAGATGGACAGGGCGTTAGGTAAACACTGCGTTAGAAGCGTAATCTAGTGCCGTGGTCAGCGGTCAAAAAATTAGCCAGTGGATTTACTTTAAACTATCCACGCCACTGTAACCTGCCCAATCCATCCACACGATAGACCAATTTTTGCCAGACGACACCGCTGTTTGCTCCAGATTCAGGGTTGGATTCACGGTACAGACCATCAGATAGAAGGCTACCTATGCCTGGTTTACTCTAGATTGTCGGCAGCACTAGGTGAGCGAATAATAGACGTTAGGGGTCTACTATTGTGGCCGGAGGTGATCAGATCTCCAGGCACATTTTCGCAAGGCGGCGCACTGAATGTCTATGGCTGTGGTGCATGTTGCAAGGGGTTCCCACGGTCTGAGACCCAATCCACCCTGGCTGAGACCCGATCACCCTGCCAGCAAATCGCGCAGCGGTTTGGTGACCCAATTTAGCCCCACGCGCAGCTGATGGTCAAAGGTGGGCATCCGATACAGGTAAGCAAGACGACGAACGATGTAGGCAGCAGACCCGTCCAGCTTGACGCCCATTCCCGCCAGAGTCGCTTCGGTATTGCCCAGTGCCAGCATTTCGCCTAGGTGCTGATAGCGGAATGGCAGTAGAGGGCGATCGCTCAACGAGGCCCAGATATTCCAGCCAGCATAGTCGGCTTGCTGAAAGGCTACTTGGGCATTGGCGGGCACCAGTTGCCCTTCAGCATCACGGCAGTCGGCTAGGTCACCCAGGGCAAAAATGTCGGGGCGATCGACGGCCTGTAGCGTTGGGCTGACGACCAGTTGGCCGCGCTCGTTATGCTTCAGCGGCAGGGCTTTGACCACATCGGGCACTTGAGTCCCCACGGTCCACATCACCACATCCACAGGCAGCGTGTCTACGTTGCCCTTATATGCCAGTGTGATTGTGTCAGCGCCAATCGATTCGACTTTGGTGTCCAAATCGACCCAAACGCCGCGTTTTTCCAGGGCTTTAGTGGCAGTTTCGCGATTGTGCTCTGGCGATGTTCTCAGAATTTGATCGCTCAGTTCAACCAGACGGACTCGACCGCGATCGCCCAACCGATCGGCCAGTTTACAGGCCAGTTCGACCCCGCTGTAGCCACCGCCTACCACCGCCACTCGAATCCGGTCGGCGGGTGAGGCTTCTAGCACCCGCAAGCGCTCCTGCAGGCGATAGGCATCGTCAATTGTGCGAAAGGCGATCGCGTGTTCTGCGGTGCCCGGAGCCATCGTCAGCGGCGTCTCTCCGCCCAGCGCTAGCACCAGCCGATCGTAGGGCAGCACCTGCTCGTCGGCCAGATAGACCTGCTGCGACTCTGGGTCAATACCGGTGACTGCCGTCTGGCGAAACTGAATCCCCGTATTGGCCAGCAGCTCAGAAAACGGCGGGGCAACTTCCCAGGTTTGCAGTTCTCCCGTCAGCAATTCGTATAGCAGAGGCAAAAAGACAAAGCGATCGCGCTGATCAACTAGCACAATTTCCGGTTTTTGCAACGGTTCCCATGGCAGCTGGCTGAGGCAAAGGGCGGTATATAGCCCACCAAAGCCACCCCCGAGAATGCAGATACGGGCAGGTTGTTGGGTCATGGGAGGAAAATTCTGAATGCAGTCGGTCCATTTCAGGATAACGCGGTCAGAGGGTTAGGGGTTGAACGTCAGCCCATGGGCTGAGCGACAGCGCGCATGTTCCTGACGGGCCTTTTGCTGTAGCCAAGTCGGCACGCCCAGCGCTGCGGTTGCATAGAGCCGTTCAAATTCGCGTTGAAAATGGGCCGCTACTGTAGGGTTGTCGATCACCAGCAAATCCTCGTCATTGCTGTGGTTAGCCGCCGCGCTCCAATTCTGGGAGCCTGTGATCACACGCATCCTGTCGATGATGGCAAATTTGTGGTGCAGCAAGTCGCCCTCCGGTAACGTAGGCGTGCCGACGCTGGCGATCGCCCCGCGCCAGGGCTGATTCCCCAGCTCCAGCCGACATTTTTGGTCTGGCATCGCTACTCCCAGCATGTCTAGGGCTTCACTATAGGAGCGAAAGGCAAACCCCGATTCGATCAGCGCGCGCATCTGAACGCCTCTCTGGTGCAATGCTTCCAGCTTATTGCTGAGGGCTTGATCAGAAAACACAAATAGAGCCAGATCAATCTGCTGGGTGGCCGCAGAGAGCGATCGCCCAATCAACCCATTGACGCTCTCGTCCCACGTGCGGGCAGATGAGGTGGGTGAAAACTGCACCGTCACCCGTGAGCCAGCAGCAAGCTGAATCGAACGGGCAGGGCGGTAGGGTTTCTGTAAGCCAAACTGGCTATCGGCTAGTTTCCCTGGGCCATCTCCCCACATCAAGTTGAACTCCTCTGTAAACAGTTGAGCTACAGCCGGACTCTGAATCTGCACCAAATGATTGGCATTGCCCTGCGTCTCGGGGGCAGCAAAATCACCGTGAATGTCTGAAGTGGTAAAATTTGCCGACCCTATCAGCAGCCGTTGTCCGTCTACCACGATAAATTTGTGGTGCATCAAGTCGCTGCCTTTAGAGCCATCGGCAGTGTCGTCCAAAATCGGCACCTGAGC
>JAYUYI010000552.1:0-8362 GCA_043752545.1 Thermoleptolyngbya sp. | reverse complement strand
ATTAGATAGACCCCAAAACAGATCTTGCTTCTGATTTCTAACAGGCTCCGCTACCTGAAATGACCACCCAAACGGTCTTCCACAAAACGACAAGGTCGTATAGGGGAGACCAGATTGTTTGATACCGCAGATCTAAGTTAACAATTTCTTCGAAGTTAACGATCTTCGATCTACCACTCACCTGCCACTCGCCTGTAATTCCGGGCTTCACATTCAATCGTTGCCAGTGATGCTCTGAATAGTGCGCCACTTCGTCTAGTGTCGGAGGGCGAGTGCCAACTAAGCTCATTTCCCCCATCAGCACATTCCAAAATTGAGGCAGCTCATCTAGACTGGTTTTCCGCAGCACCTGACCCACTCGGGTCACCCTTGCATCTAAGCCAGCTTTGGCGCGAAAGGGCTGATTGGTCTGGTGGAGCTGAGCATCAGCGCCTTGAACCATCGTGCGAAATTTGACAATTTTAAATTTTTGCCCTTGAAGCCCACATCGCTGCTGCGTATAAAGAACAGCACCTGGGCTGTCAAGCTTAATGGCGATCGCCACAGGGACAATAACGCAGGCTAAAACTAATAGCCCCACCAGACTGCCAATGATATCCACAGCCCGCTTAAACAGGCTGTTCGCAGATGGATGCGGACGCTCAGAGCCAACATGACTAGGAACATCGGCTCGTTGCAAAAATATCAATGGAGTGGGTGATGCAAAGCTAGCCATCTCAAATGTCCTGATTGAAAGCCATAATTTCAAAATCTGAAGGCGGCAACCGTAGAATTGCGCAGACGTCTATGGGCAAAACTATAGACCGAGCCTTCAAGCACCAGTCAGAGAGTAATCTAAGCTTTACAGAATCTTTGCAGTAGGCTCATGCTTGTCAGAGTTTGTGGGGCTTTTGTAAAGTTCGGATGAAGCAACCAATCTTGCCTGAAATATTAAACTGTGTAACAAGATATTCCGCAGCCGCCCGATTTAACCGAAAGTGAAGAACGGTAGGGTAAGTAGCACCCATGGGGATGCCGCTTGCTAGAATCCACGGCTTGCAGAATCTAGGAGTCTTTTGCACATGTCTTTATCAGATACTCAAATCTTTGCTGCTTTGGTTATTGCCTTGCTTCCCGCAATCCTGGCATTTCGTCTGTCCACCGAGCTTTACAAGTAGGCATACGTAGGTAATTTTTTTTGAGTGGCTTAGTAATTCAACAATTTTTGAGTCTACTCAGGAATTTTTTGTAACTACAGCTCAAAGCGATTATATTGGGGTAGATTCCGGCTTTCCGGGCAAATCGCCCCAATTTTTTATCAGCTGTTAGCATGAACGCGATCCGACCGTCTAGACCGCCTCTATATCCTGTGGCACCCGCTGCAAACAGAGCAACGCATCCCCGCCGACGTTCACATCGGCAGTCTTCGCACCGCGCGACGGCGTTAGAGGCAGGAGCTAAACTGACGGTGAACTGTTTTTTGGCGATCGCGGCTCTATCTGCCTTAGTGAAGCTGGTACCGCAAAACGTTTCCCAACAAGCCAAGCTGCAAAATATTCGCATGGAGGTTAGTGCTGTAGAAAGCCGAGTTAACCGATTGCAAGCTGATTTTAGCCGTCGGTTTGACCCGAATCAGGCCAATAGCGTCATGCGCGAGCAAAGCGGACGCCTCACTCCGGGGCAGCGTCAGGTGATTTGGGTAACGCCCACCGCCCCCAACCTTGAGCTGTCCGCTACCGATCCAGCCGATCCAACAGCCCCTGTTAGTCCAACATCTGCGCTGCCTCTTCCCGGTGCAAGGTCTTATTAACAAAAGGCTTGCCCAGTTATCTGGCTCAGGTTATCTTGCTCAATAGTCTTTGAGCTATGTCACTGCAAAATTTCCCACTCGCTTCCATTCAAAAAGTCAGAACATACATCCGCAATTCTCTCTCAGTAGATGAATCAGAGATTGACCAGGGTGTCGTTTCAATCACCGACGATGTCCCTGAACCAGAGTCGATTGACGCGTTGAGCGACATTTTTTCGTTTGGGACTCCTTCTCTAGTCGATACTGCTGCGGTTAGAGGTGCTGAAAAATGGTTTGTGAGCACCGTTAATCCGGCAGCACCGTTACTCAAGCTGCCAGGGTTAAGTCTTAAACCAGGGTTTCGGCTGGTCAGCTATCTCTATCGCACGCCGGGACATGGGGCCGGAATCGTGTGGGCGTTACCCGAAGCCCTCAGCACCATAGACCAGCTAGAAGCCAGCCTGAAGGGCTGTGATAGCATTGCTACCGTTCCTCGGCCTGCTGGAGCGTTAGAGCATTTTATGGACGCAATTGAGGGCGATCGCTCTCCTGCCTCTTTTCTGATTGCTTCGCTCTGGCGACGAGAGCTTCAGGAGTTTGGCTCGTTGGGCGATCGCCATCGCTGGCACCAGCATGCGCTGATTGCCGAGGTGCCGCCCCATGGTTCCTGGCAGTGGCCTGCCGATCCGCCCAAAAATTTCTTGCCAAAAGTACGGGTCTCAGACGATGGGCAAGCCGTTTTAGAGTTTTTTACCTGTCGCCGTACCGCTCCTGCGACCCTGTATCGGCATCTCGATCGCTATCCAGTTCACCAATATCGCGGCGATAGCCTCGACAAGCCAGTTGCGGTGGCTCGCTCTGACTAATCTGATTTAAGACTAATCTGATTAAACCGATGCATGTTGCTGCCTAAAGTGGCAAACTATTTCCCATACTTGCTCCAACAAATCAGCCGCATCGGCATCAAACCAATGAATAGTCGGATCGGCTCGAAACCAGGTGCGCTGGCGTTTGGCAAACTGACGAGTGTGGAGTACGGTGAGGGCGATCGCCTCCTCCAACGAGCATTGCCCTGCTAGGTGCTGCCTCACCTCTTGATAGCCCAGCGTATTCAACAGCGGTAGGTCGGAGCCATAGCGTTGGCAGAGGTGCTCTACCTCTGACACAAACCCATCTGCCATCATCTGGTGGGTGCGTTGCTGGATCCGTTGAGTCAGACGATCTAGCTGCTGCTCGCCAGAGCTTTGACAATCTAACCCAAGTTGTAAAATCGGATAGCTAGGCGGTTGCTCTCCTTGCTGCGTCGAAATTGGTTGCCCTGTAACGTAATACACTTCTAGCGCCCGAAGAGTCCGCACCTGATCGTGGGGATGAATTTTGTCAGCCGAGGCAGCATCAACCTGGGTCAAAAAGGCATAGCACAGCGGTTGCCCGAGGGCAGTGAGCTGCGATCGCAGTTGAGGCTGAGGCTCTACCCGAGGAATCCGCAGACCGCGCACTACCGAGCGAATATAAAGCCCTGTCCCACCCACCAACAGCGGCAGTGGTACCGGCGCATTATCTGTATGTTCAAGTATGTATTCAGACTGCCAAGCCTGTTCGGCCTCCTGTTCTCTGGCCTCCTGTTCTCCAGATAAGGCAGCACTATGCAGGCCAGCAATCAGCGACTGAGCCTGCTGCTGATACTCTGCCAAGGTCAGCGTTGTCGTGGGATCGCAAATATCAATTAATCGGTGGGGAACTTGGCGCTGCTCTTCTGGGGTGGGCTTGGCCGTGCCAATATTAAACTCTCGATACACTTGGCGAGAATCAGCGCTAAGAATCAGACCTGACAGCCGTTTTGCCAGCTTTAACGCCAAACCCGATTTGCCAGTTGCGGTGGCTCCACAAATAACGATTAGAATAGGAAACGGAGGATTTAGTACAAGAGTATTGTTTTTCAAGCAATTCAGCGCGGCGCGGCGGCAGTCTAGACCTCAAATTCTAGAAGTAATTTTTGTCTAATCCAACCCCTGCTTAAACTTTCCTTGAAAAGCCTCTAGAAGGTCTTAAAACCCTTTTGTGCTATAATTTTGATAAAATTTGACTTTGCTGGAGTCAAGGAAGGCTTCAGACCAATCCTGGGAGCGTTTCATTCATGACGACCAACTATGATGCCGAACAGATTCAAGTTCTTGAAGGCTTGGAGGCAGTTCGCAAGCGGCCAGGGATGTATATTGGCAGCACGGGGCCACGAGGATTACATCACCTTGTCTATGAGGTAGTAGACAACTCCGTTGACGAGGCACTCGCTGGATATTGTACCCATATTCAGGTCTCTTTAAATGCCGACGGGTCTGTCACCGTGACGGATGACGGTCGGGGCATTCCCACCGGCATCCATTCTCGCACTGGCAAATCGGCATTAGAAACAGTGCTTACTATTCTCCATGCTGGCGGTAAGTTTGGGCAAGGGGGCTACAAGGTTTCTGGGGGCCTGCACGGGGTCGGGATCTCGGTAGTGAATGCGCTTTCTGAATGGGTAGAAGTCACCGTTTGGCGTGAGAAAAAAGCCCACAGAATGCGGTTTGAGCAGGGTAAAACTGCCCGCGAAATGAGCGCTGAGCCGATTAAAGAAGACCGGACGGGCACCTCTGTTAGCTTTAGGCCAGATACCCAAATTTTCTCTACGGGGATTGAGTTCGACTACGCTACGTTGGCGGGTCGCCTCAAAGAGTTGGCGTATCTCAACGCTGGCGTAGAGATGACGTTTACCGATGATCGACTGGAGCTGTTAAAGAGCGATACTCCTCGCGTGGAAGTGTATCGCTACGCTGGGGGCATCAAAGAATACATTGCGTACATGAACCAAGATAAGCAGCCTCTCCACGAAGAGGTGATCTACGTGCGGGGTGAGCGCAATAACGTAGAAATTGAGGTGGCGCTTCAGTGGTGTGTCGATGCCTATACCGATAACCTGCTGGGCTTTGCCAACAATATCCGCACGATTGACGGCGGCACTCACCTAGAAGGGCTAAAGGCGGTGCTGACCCGGACGATGAATGCGATCGCCCGCAAGCGTAACAAGCTCAAAGAGGGCGAGTCTAACCTGGCGGGTGAAAACGTCCGGGAAGGGCTAACGGGTGTCATCTCGGTAAAAGTGCCTGATCCCGAATTTGAAGGACAAACCAAAACCAAGCTTGGCAACACCGAAGTGCGGGGCATTGTCGATTCCCTAGTGGGCGAAGTGCTCACGGAATATTTGGAATTCCGACCCGGCGTGGCCGATGCCATTTTAGAAAAGGCGATCCAGGCGTTTAATGCTGCCGAAGCCGCCCGCCGAGCCAGAGAGCTAGTGCGGCGTAAGTCGGTTTTAGAATCGTCTACGTTGCCCGGTAAGCTGGCCGACTGTAGTTCTCGCGACCCTAGCGAGTCCGAAATTTATATTGTGGAAGGGGACTCTGCAGGTGGCAGCGCCAAACAGGGACGCGATCGCCGCTTTCAGGCGATTCTGCCACTGCGGGGCAAAATTCTCAACATTGAGAAAACGGACGATGCCAAAATCTACAAAAATACCGAAATCCAGGCGCTGATTACCGCCTTGGGTTTAGGGATCAAGGGCGAAGAGTTTGACCCAACCCAGCTGCGCTACCACCGAATCATCATCATGACCGATGCTGACGTAGACGGTGCCCACATCCGGACGCTGCTGCTCACGTTCTTCTACCGCTACCAGCGCCTAATGGTAGACCAGGGCTATGTCTACATTGCCTGTCCTCCTCTCTATAAGCTAGAGCGCGGACGGCAACACTTCTACTGCTACAGCGATCGCGAACGCGACCAGATTATTGCGGGCTTCCCCGAAAATGCTAAGGTCGAAATTCAGCGGTTCAAAGGATTGGGAGAAATGATGCCCAAACAGCTGTGGGAAACCACCATGAACCCTGAAAGCCGGACGTTGAAGCGGGTAGAAATTGAAGACGCCGCCGAGGCCGATCGGATCTTTACGGTGCTAATGGGCGATCGCGTCGCTCCCCGTCGCGAGTTTATCGAAACCTACGGCCCTCGGCTTAACCTAAAGGATCTAGATATTTAATTCTAGACAGCTAACCTGACTGGAGAAGATTAATTCTCCTCAAACCATCGGTCTATTAGCTGAGAAACGGCTCTGCACGTGTAGAGCCGTTTCTCAGCTAATGGGCTGATTTTGTTCGCTGTAGGCTGTTATCCAAATAGAAATAACCTAGCTTAATTAAGATATGTGTCTCATTGTTATGCATCTCGTAACTCTTGTGTCATCTTATGTGATCTTCAATTTCCCCAGCAAAAGCTGGGTATGTTATATAAAACATAAAGAAAAACTTAAGGAGTCGCTCATGAGTCCTCTGCTACTACGGCAGCTCTGGTCAACGGTGGAAGACACGCAGTCCAGTGTCTTGCTCAACCTAGACGATTCCATCTTGATCCAACGCTTACTGGGTCAATTCAAGGCAGAGCGCGCTCTCAACTCTACCGAAGTCGATCTGCTTGGCGACTACATTCGCACCCGCTTACCCCTCATCCGTGACCTGGCTCAAGGCCGCTAATGCTATTTTGGCTCTTCTCACGCCACTTACCTCTGCTGTTTCTAACAATCGGAATCGGATTCTCTTCACATCAACCATTTCGCCATACTTGTCGGTACCCGCCATGTATGGCTAGAAACCTCCGGACTTTAAGTGGTTTGCGACCCTGAGCTAGCTAAAACAGCTGAGCGTTCAATTGGGTATGGCAGACTAGATTTGGCTCGCCATCTCAGGGCAAACCGTTCAAGCTACCATTTGCACCAAGCGGGATCCACCAAGCGGGATCAACGCATGACTAGATAGAGCTGAATCTTCAGCTGCAACGACCCAAAGAGTGTGTTGCGTGATACAAAAATAAATGTCAAACCAGTAGACTCTTAAAACAGCCTGAGGGCATTAGCGCTAGAAAAAATTCTGCATAGCTAAGATCTAGTGATAGGCTCTGTCGTGAGAGTTTGAGGGCAGAGCGATCGCCCCTCCAAGAGCCTCTCGTGGAACGTTCCGCACAGAAGGGTTAGATTACATTCAAATTACTAGCAGTCTACGTAGATATTTATCATCTGAGTGTTTTTGCGTGCAGGCTGCTGTTGTGATTGGTTGCAAATTCTGCTACTTGATTTAGTTAGGTTCTGTTTGTTGAGAAGTGAGAAGTGAGTGAATATAACTATGCGTAAATGGGGTTCTATGCTGCTGGCAGTAACGCTGTCAGTGTCGGCATTATCCGCTTGTACCACCTCGGCACCAACGGACACCGCCGCATCTCCTGCGGCATCGGGAGAATCTCCGACTGCAACGGGGGTTGCTAGCCGTTTGGACACAATCATCCAACGCGGCAAACTAATTTGTGGCGTGGAAGGAACCATTCCTGGTTTTAGTTTCGTCGATTCCAGCGGTAAATACTCGGGTCTAGACGTAGATGTTTGCCGAGCCATTGCGGCAGCGGTCTTTGACACATCCGACGACATTGATAGCAAAATTGAGTATCGCAACCTTGACTCTACGGCTCGATTTCCTGCCCTAGCAGGCGGGGAAGTTGATGTGCTGTCACGTAACACGACTTGGACCTCCAGTCGGGATGCCACCGGTGGCAACGGTTTTGACTTTGCCCCTACCACTTTCTATGATGGACAGGGCATTTTGGTCACCAAAGCCAGTGGCATTACAGGTCTGAAAGATTTGCAAGGGAAGTCAGTCTGCGTAGAAACGGGTACTACCACTGAGCTAAACCTAGCTAGCCGCACCAAAGAGATTGGTGTCACCGTCAACGAAGTCAAATTCCAAGACTCCAACGCTGCCATTGCGGCTTTCCAGGAAGGACGTTGCGAAGCGTTTACCTCTGATCGCTCTCAGCTTGCGGCCAAGCGGACTGCGTTACCCAACCCTGATGATGCAGTTCTAATCGATACTGTGCTATCTAAAGAACCTTTAGGACCTGTAACCGTCAACAACGACTCTAAGTGGTCGGATGTGGTGAAGTTTACAATGTACGCCTTGATCCAGGCAGAAGAGTTTGGCATTACTCAAGCAAACGTCGGAGAAAAGCTGAAAGATCCCAACCCCGACATCCAAAACTTCTTGGGCGTTCAAGGTGAGCTTGGGGCGCAGTTTGGCCTTGCTAATGACTACGTCGTTCAGGTGGTTAAGGCGGTAGGGAACTACGGTGAAGTCTACGAACGCAATGTGGGTGAAGGGTCTGACTTGAAAATTGGTCGGGGGTCTAACAAACTCTGGACCGATGGCGGCTTGATGTATTCTCCTCCGTTCCGTTAGAGGCTCTGATGCTTGACGAGAGTCAGCATTCATAAATCAGTACCTCTGAATCCATATGATTGTTTTTCCAAGCTGCATTAAATGCAGCTTGGAAAAACAATTCTATTTCTGAAACGATCAGCGCTTTGTTGAAACAAGATGTTGGGACAGGATCGTTCAGGATAATTTTTTCAAAATAACTTTTAACAATAGTTCGGACACTTTTGAGCAGGCTTGCCCTCATCCCCCAACCCCTTCTCCCAAAAAGGGAGAAGGGGAGCCGGATTGAAGTCCCTCTCCC
>JAYUYI010000551.1:0-17496 GCA_043752545.1 Thermoleptolyngbya sp. | reverse complement strand
CGGCGGTTGGACAGATGCGCCACAATGTTGCCCGTCGCCGTCACGCTGGCGGTCGATGGAATTTGGCCTATCAGCGATCGCACGGCCTGGGCATGCTGCCACTGGCGGGCGGGCGAGGTGTATACCCACGGCTGAATGGAATCGGGAATGATGACCGACAGCGCGCGGTTAGGGTTGGAAGTCAGGGTGAGCAGCAGCGCCAAGCTGATACAAACCAGCCAAAACTGCCGGGTGCGCGGCTGAAACTGGAGCGGATGCTTGGCCCACCACAGAATGGCTCCATAAAACAAACCGGGCACCAGCGTCACTGCATAGCGCAAGTGCAGCGACAGCGCCGTTGGGTCTTGCTGCATCAGAATTTTTAGGATGGGGAACCCGGCCAGCAGCCAAGCATCCAGCGAGATCACAGGCACAAACATCAGCGGTAGCCATTGGGCCAGCAGGTAGCTGAGGGTGCGTCCGGGCGGGTTGACTAACTCAGCGAGCAATTTGAGCGGATTGAGGGCGATCGCCGCTAGCACCTGAAGCGTAGAAGCCTCCTGCCCATCGATAAACTGCCCAAACTGCTCCACCATAAACCGCCGCGAAATATCGGGTGAAAACGCAGGCATGACCACATTTGTCAGCAGTAGCATATAACCCAAACTAGCCATGCACACAGCCAGCCCGACCCCAACAAACCGCCGACTCAGCACCATATAGGTGCCAATGCCAAACAAAATCACCCCAGCATCTTCCCGCACCAGTAGCGTTAGCCCCATCAGTAGCCAAAATAGGCCCCAGCGCCGTTTCTCCATCGCCCACAGCAGGCCAAACACAAACAGCGGCACCTGAGAAAAATCGTGAAAGTTGGCCAGTGTGGGTGCCAGCACCGCATTCGCTACGTAATAGCTCACCGCAATCAGCGAGGCCACATGGGGCGGATGATAATGCCGCGCCAGCCCATAGAGCCCCAGCCCTCCCAGAGCCATCAGCGTTGCCTGCAACATCGACAGCCCCGCTGGTGATTGAAACAGCGCATAAAACGGCAGCCACAGCAGCAGCGCCGGGGTAAAATGCTGCCCCAGGCGTCGATAATAGACCTCCGCCACCTGCCCATCTAGCAGCACCGCACTAGACTCGGTAGACGATAGCGAGCTTTCAAACCAGCGCCCGTGCAAACTATTCCAAAACACCTGATTAAAAATGCCCTGGTCGAACGAGACAAAAGTCGGGAAAAAGTTGTAGTACCGTTGTAGCGCAAAGCCGCAGCAGCATAGCCAAAACAGAACTGCTACTCCCAGCACTAGCCGTAAGCCGCCGACTTTTTGCATGCTCCTCATACCCGCTTGATACCCGCTTGTGCAATTGCTCCAGCGTTTACCCTCTCACATTGCGGTGACCGCTTCAAGCGCATCATAGTTGGCAAATTATGTCTTCCCGGCCTACCAATCCTGATTCGGAGTTGTCTCCAATCGCATTATTAGGCATCACAATGCGATCGCGATGCCTAACGGCTCAAATCAGCAGCGGCAGATCACCCTGAACTCAGCACCAGCAGCTTTCATCCGTCCGCTGTATTTGAATCGTTAGACTGCTACGGGGCATTGAAGACATCCATTCGCTAGATCAGACCAGAATCCAATAAGTCAAGATTGAAATCGTAGTATAAAGGATATATTTTTGATCTTGATCTTGATCTTTTAATAAAAATCAGATATAAATAAGATGTATCGCCCAATCTTTAGTTCCTGGTGAAGATCATGAGTACCGATTATTCAAAAGAAGCTTTCCTAAAATTCTTGGATTACCTATCGGATAAAGGATTGATAAAATTTCAGACTGTTAGGGGCTGGCGTTCAGCAGCCTTGAAACTTATGGTTGACTTATCGGAGGCTGAGGAAGGAGATATTCGCACTGTAGATCTCGATCTAGCAGTGCATAGGACAGCCAACCGTGATTCAGTGTCAGTGTCGCCTGCATCCCTTAACACGTATCGCAAACGTATAGCACTTGCAATTCAAGAATTCATTAGCTGGCGGAACGATCCTGCTACATATAAACCACGAGGATTAAATGGCAAATCTCGTGCCAAATCATCTAATGGTGCCAGGTCATCTAATGAACAGGTGACCCCTCAAGAACGTGTAAGCAAGGGCGCTCCAAAAACGTTAGAGAAACGAGAGGCTGAGACAATGGCATCTAGTGGTTTAACTCTCTCTTTTCCACTCCGATCTGATTTTCTTGCACAAGTAGTGATACCTCGTGATTTAACTGCTATCGAAGCAAGACGGCTAGGAGCTTTTCTGTTAACAATTGCCGTTGATTATCAACCAGAGTGAGCATTATGCAGAGTGAACAAAACCCTGATAAAGAACTTGATCCTCTATCTGATTCACAGAGCCAGCAATCTGTTGTACGAGTAGATCTAACTCCCGAATTTCAGCAGAGTCTTCGCGATCTGGCAAAACGCTATCGTAGTATCCGTTCTGATATTCAAGTTGTGGTTCAGGAATTGCAGATAGGCAATTTTGTTGGTGATCGTCTTACAGGAATTGGTGAAGGCTATGTTGTGTTCAAAACAAGGGCTAAGAATCGGGATATCCAGAAGGGTAAAAGTGCTGGATACCGCTTGGTGTATCAGGTTGAGTCACAAACATCTGTACTGCTCTTAACAATTTACTCAAAGTCAAACCGTGAGGATATCAGTATCAAGGAAATCCGTATTATCTTGAATGAGTTCTATGGAAATGCATAGATTGAGTTAGATTTCTGCTGGAAGAAGGTATGCAATCCTGCTAAGAGTCAGTTATTCTTAATTTAGATGGATTGAGGTCGTAATGATGAGGGCAGTTGAAGCCACAGGTGTTGTAGATGAGCAAGGGAATCTGTCCCTCCACGAACCTGTGCCTTTGATGGCTCAAGGGACTGTTCGTGTGATTATTTTGTATTCTGACCAGACAGAAGAATCTGAGCGAGATCCAGACGATACATCAGTGGAAGATATAAAAGCAAGTTTACGTAGAGCTTTGCAACAGGCAACTTCTGGGCGAAGAATCCCACTTTCTCAGATGTGGGAAGGGATTGACGCAGAATGACTGATACCTTCCCAATTTAGCGTCCAACCTAAACCTACTCACGTAAACATTATCTTAAGAACTAAGAATACCTCAACGAGAATTTAAGGCTATTTGAGTAAAGCATCATACATTTAGCCTCTTGCTATACCTTACAGATAGCTTTGTGGTCTAACGTCCCCGTTCACCCGCCGCTAGTAACCTTTCGGATTCACCAACCAACTTAATTCGGTCGGTGTGCAACGGGATTGTTATGCTGCGATCGCTCACCACCAGCCTCATTCAATGGATTGCCAATCCAAAGCTGTGATAAACCGAGATAAATGCGCTACGTTCGTTGTTGCAACGATTATCTCTTTTGTCTCATCGCTAAGAAGACGGGCTTGAGCAGACAGAATCACATCCCCATCTAACGCTTTGGCATCTGCGGTAGGCTGCCCAGTTTTCCTAGCTTCTGCCCACAACTCAGCCGCTAGAAGCATGGTATCTGTTTGAATAAGAATGTAATCGAGAGTTTGCTTCAAAGTGTTAAGCCGACGCAGACTTCGCAACAAGCCTGCGCGAAGAAGTTCGCGGCGAACTTCATAGTCTGAAATTTCGGGAATGGCAATCCGTTCTCCACGTCGTAAAAGGGATTTTAGCCATAGCTGACAATCAAGGGGAATACCTTTGGCTTTGGGATTTGTGACCATTCCCAGTGAACCAGAATCTAGCAAAATTAAACGACTCATGGAAACAACGGGCGATCGGACAACCGATCCTCATCAAGAGCAGTTTTCAAAAAGTCCCAAGCTTGCTGATGTTTAGCTGCGTCCTCATCATCATCTAGCCATGAGTCTAAAAGATCGATCGCTGCTTGATTTTTCTGAGCTTGCTCGGCATTGATAACAGGTGGAGAAGTGGATAGAATTTTCTGCCGAAACTGCCGTAAGGCATCCAGTAAATCAGCCCAATATTCTCTAGGCGTTGACTCAATTTCATGAAGCAGCGCTTCGAGAGAAGCTGGGTGTGAACTAGAGCGATCTGCCATGATCTGTAAAGTTTTCGTCAGAGATAATAGCTCAATTTTAACGCAGCATAGAGAGTTGGCAGAAAACTAAAGGAGCACGGGGGATCACAATTCATCTGATTTTTCTATCCTTCCTTACTCTCTAGCTACGGCTATGCCGATATCTCTCCGGATTTTTTTTGTAACTGACTAACATGTCGCCCGAAATCTCCAGGAAAAACATTTTGAATACCACTAGAGATCACGTCAAAGTTGTGTCTTTGAACGATGTGTTCTAAATATGATGACCAAGAGCGATATATTTCGTCATCAAGCAGCTTATGTTTCCATTGATAGTAAATGTACTTATGAAAAATCAAACTAACAATGCGATCGCAACCCGTCACAATGCGATCGCGACCCACTCACAATGCGATGGATACAAAAGCAGGTCAAAGACAACACCAGTTACCCCCCCATACGTAGCGACCTTTGATACTCACCGATGCGACCTTGCGGAGGGGGTGTGGGGGACGGGCTTCGTCCCCTGCTGGGGGTTTGGGGGAAACCGCCAAGGCTGTTGGCCCGCCAAGGCTGTTGGCTCTCCAGCCAAACTCAGATAAACCCCATAACTCCCCCAAACCCTTAGGTTTGAGGCAAAATCAAGTATTAGCAAATTGATCTCTACCCCCATTAAAGGCCGCTAAAAATTAATGACACTTGTGATTGCCGGAGAACGCAGCGGCGTCGGGAAAACAACCATTACCCTAGCCATGCTGGCCTATTTGCGGCGACAGAGCGATCGCGTCCAGTCGTTCAAAGTGGGGCCAGACTATATCGATCCGATGTTTCACAGCTATGTAACCGGACGCGCCTGCCGCAACCTCGACCCCGTGCTAACCTCTGAAGCGTATGTGCAGCAATGTTTTGCTCATCATGCACCAACGGCGGACTATGCCCTAGTCGAAGGAGTGATGGGGCTGTTTGATGGCGCAACGGGCGCAGCCGATACGGGCAGCACAGCACATGTGACGCGTTTATTGAATTTGCCCGTGCTGCTAGTACTCGACTGTAGCCGCATGTCTCGCTCAGTGGCAGCGATCGCCCACGGTTACCGCAGCTTTGATCCACGCCTCAACATAGCTGGCGTCATTCTCAACCGAGTCGGCAGCGATCGCCACCTAGATCTGCTGCAAGCTGCCCTAGAACCGCTGCATCTGCCCATCCTCGGAGTGCTCCGGCGTCAAGACGACATCACCCTCCCCGACCGCCACCTGGGTCTAATTCCCACCGACGAACTGCCCGAACTCAACGCCGTCTGCGATCGCCTTGCCGAACTAGCCGCAACCTGCTTCGACTGGCCTAGATTACTGCCGCTGTTGAATAGTTCTAATGTCCCAGAAATAGCGCCAACCATTCCCCTCCATCTCCCTTCTTCTTCATCGTCTGCCGCCCCTCGTATTGCGGTCGCTCGCGATCGCGCCTTCAGCTTTTACTACGCCGACAACTTAGACAGTTTGCAGGCTCTGGGAGCCGAACTGGTATTTTGGAGTCCGATGCAAGATGAGGCGCTGCCCGAGCAGATAGACGGTCTCTATTTTGGCGGCGGTTTCCCTGAAGTTTTTGGCGCAGAGCTAGCGGCCAACCAAACGGCGCAGCGATCGGTGCAAGCCGCGATTCAATCGGGGATGCCTGCCTATGCCGAGTGTGGTGGCTTGATGTATCTCAGCCAGGGGATTACAGATTTTGGGGGGCAGACCTGGGACATGGTCGGCATTTTGCCCACAACCGCCAAAATGGGAGCACGCCTGACCCTGGGCTATAGACGGGCGATCGCACTCCAAAACAGCCCGCTATTACCGATAGGCGCAACGGTTTGGGGACACGAATTCCACCGCTCTTCTCTGGTACTGCATCCTGCCGCACCGCTCTATCAAACCCAAGGCTACGACGCCCATACCCCCCTAGCGACCGAGGGATGGCAGGTGAACCAACTACATGCCTCTTACGTGCATCTGCACTGGGGCGGGCGATCGGACGTGCCCGCCAGGTTTCTGCAAGCCTGTCGGCATTACTCTATGACGACAACCGTTGTTCCCAGCGCCACCCGTTCGTAGAGGGCTTCGATGTCAGGATTCAGCATCCGCAGACAGCCATGGGAAACCGCTTGACCTACCGATTCATCCGCGTTGGTGCCGTGGAACCCGATCGCATGATTGCCGTCAGTCCAGAAGCTAATCCAGCGCCTGCCGAGCGGGTTGCGCGGGTCGGCTCGAATGAGTTCTTTGGTAATTGGGTGCTCCCAAGGCGGATCTTTGATCAGCTCAATCACCGTGAAAGTGCCCGTTGGCGTTTCCCAGCCTTCTTGCCCGATCGCAACGGTGTAGCTAGCCTGGAGCTGATCGCCGTTATAGAGCGTAACCTGGCGATCGCTTAGGTCCACTACCAATCGAGGGACGTGGAACGGAATCGACAGCAGTGAGTCTTGAGCTGCCATGACAGGACTAAAGCGCAGCGGCGCAGGAATTTGTCGCCCCGGACTAACGCGTTGCAAAATGGATGCTACAGTCGCAGGGGGAAGCTTGGGCGATGGGGATAGCGCTACCCGCTGGGCTGGCTGGAAGGTATTGGGCTGACTGGTGGCAGAGGGGGAGGCGATCGCCACTGCTTCAGGTTGCGTGGAAGCATCTGGGTGCATCACTGCTGCAAGCCTTGCTTTGAATTCACTGGCGGTGAGCTGATGCGGCATTCGAGAGGTAAATTGAAACAACCTAGACTGGGGTTGCACCACCACCAGTAACCCCGCCGTCACGAAGCTCAACATCATAAAACTACGGCTAATCGATACGCGGCTTTCCATTGCTAAATCGTAGGAACCATTAGTATATGCGCCTGCCTCTGCCTCAATCTAGCAGTTCTGCCCGTCCATTAAACTACATTGCTGAAGTAATTGAAACAGCTACTACAGAGTTCTTAGCCCAATGTTTAGAGCCGGACGATTTAAGTTTTGCGGTGATGCCACCCTTCGGCAGTTGGGTCAAGTCAACCGATGAAGAATCGGGCAATCAAATCTACGCGGTGGTCTATCACGCCACCACTAGCCCCATCGATTCGGTGCACCGGGCGCGGGCGCTAGGGCTGTCGCTGCAAGATTTACGGGAGCAACAGCCACAAATTTTTGCGATGCTAAAAACTGAGTTTCGAGCGGCCATCGTTGGGTTTCAACCCCGGCAGCGATCGCGCAACGGAACCATGGCGTTGAGCGACACGATCTACCAACACTTACCGCCGCGCCCGCCCCAAATCCATCAGGCGGTCTATTACTGCGATCCTGAAGAAGTGGTTTGTTTTAGTGAAAAGCTAGATTTTTTGCGCACGCTATTGCTGGTGGGCAATGCGCCTGTAGAAGCGCTAACAGCCGCCGCCATCCGAGAAATTTACCAGCTGCGCCGAGGCGAGCGCCCCTGGCTGGTGCAAGCTGGTCGCACCCTCAGCTTGTTGCTCAAAGACGATTATGATCGGCTGCGGATTATCTTGAATCAGATTTATTTATAGCAATCTTGAAGCAGTCCTGATTAATCTGTGAGCGGCTGTTGAAGCCTTGTCCATCAAACTCTCCGCTTTGGTGCAGCGTCCGGGAGTCTCATTTTTAGATGCGAGTTTATTAAAATTTAAATTTGCTTAAACCTTGACATAAGGTTAAAACAGTAAAATGAGATACAGATTGAAATCAAATTCTTTTGCCGAAAAGCTGCGATCGCCTTTTTGGAATTCTGAAACTAAAACTTGATTAGGAGATACCTATGAGACTGACCCATCGCGGTAATGAGTACGAGTATTAGGATGTGCCTGTGACAATGGTTGAATCGACTATGGTAGGGCTTTACCGAGGTCAGCAGTTTCAGTTTTCCACCCCACGACATGTGCCGATGCCTCAACCTGCTCTGATGCTGAACTATTGGGGAGTGCCCTACAGACTCACCGAAACGGGAACGATGGAAGCAGTGGCGATCGCGCGCACATCCCGCTCTACCGGGTCTACTCCCCTGCACGCCTACATGAAAACCCCCAAAGAACTGGCAAGCGAAATTGCCAAAGTGCATCATCTCAACTTAGAGCGCCGCTTACAGCATCGCTTAGAAGTTGCTCAAGCCAAAGGTGACCAGAACTTAATTCTCCAGCTAGAAAAAGAAATGCAGCACTTGGCATAGTTGAGCCGCTTCCCGCAAAAAGCCGCCGCTATTGTGATCCCAATAGCGGCGGCTTTTTAGGTGTCTTTTTACGAGATTACGGCGATCGCCCTCTTACCGTTAGCTGCGGATTTCATTCCACAGCTGAACCCATTGATCGTAGTTTTTAACGCTTTGCCACATATTAATTTGAGCATGGAGGGCTAGGTCATCCATAAACAGTTCATGCGCCTTTTCTGCACCTACCGCCGCCGCCCCCAGCGTCGTGGCACCCGAATACCCTGTCACATCCATCACGCCCTTCTGCCCGTCACCGCTCAAAATGTAGTCAATCCATTTGTAGGCGACATCGGCATTGCGAGAATTTTTAGAAATCATCCAAGAGTCTGTCCAGCCTGTCAGTTTTCCCTGCGGGCTGACCGATTTGGCTGGAAACCCTTCGTTGCTCAACTGAGTGTAGGTCAACGGCCAAGCGTGAGCCATCACCACTTCACCCGACTGAAACAAATTAGCCAACTCACCCGCTGTCGTCCAAAACTTCCGCACATTAGGGCGCAGCTCCAACAGTTTTGCCTTAACCTCAGCGAGGTCATCGTCTGTCAAATTGTATGGGTCAGACTTACCCAGCCACAGCGCCACATCGGCAATCGTCATTGGATTGTCGGGTAGGGTAATCTTCCCGGCATAGGCCGAGTCAAATAAAATATCCCACGAGGTAGGGGCAGGCTTTACTGTTTTGGCATCATAAACCAAAACGTTAGGCCCCCAGGCAAAGGTAACGCCGTAGGGCTTGCCATCAAAGGTGTTCCATGGCCCACCCTGGAAGGACTGGAAGACCGTATCGTAATTTTCTAACTTACTGGTCTCAATCGGGCGGACTAGTCCTGCTTTGTAGAGTCGTTCAGTAATGTCGCCAGACGCCGAAATCAGGTCGTAGGTGCGCCCGCCACCGGTACGAAACTTGGCAAACATTTCGTCGCTAGAGCCAGCGTAGGTCGCTTTGACCGTACAGCCTGTTTTTTGCTCAAATGCTGCGGTAAACGCAGGATCGGTATACCCTTCCCAGACGATTGCGGTCAGGGTGCAATTGGCCGCTTGAGCGGTTGCTGTCGGGACAAAGACGGAGGTTAATCCAAGTAGTCCAATCAGGACTGCGGTGATCAAACGATGCATCATAGGTTTTTTCTCTCTAACAAACAACCGTTGTGATCTCAAAGTCGTGATCTCAAAGGAGACTATCGTTATAGGCGCGATCGCCGAATTCGGTCGATTTCCTGTTGCAGTGCTTCTAGCTCTTGGCGCAGCGTTTCCACATCTGCGGCATCGCTAGCGGTGGAGTCGGCGCGGTTAGAAGCAGACGACTGGGGTGATTTTGACTCTACGTTAACGGCTCCTTCCCCCGTGCGGCTGTAGCTGCCGCTGCGGATTTGGCGGTACTCGTCTGACTCTGACCATTCTTTGAGAAAGTGTACACGTTCTACGGTAAACGGATGGGTCTGAAACAGCCCTGCCGAGAGGTTGTTGTACAGCAGAAACTTATAGACCTGGTTCAGTCCGTCTTGGTCTAGCTCCTGATAGCGGGCAGACTGGCGAGTAAACTCATCCAAGTTAAGTTCGTTGGCATAGCGACTGCTGCCGCCTGCCAGCTTCATCATGTTTGTCAGCACGGGTTTGACATCATCCATCACCAGCAAAGCGGCGCGATCGGCCGATAGCTCTGCTTTGCGCAGCCATTCGTAGAACGCCATTAGCAACCCCGTACTCACCAGACTGCTCAACCCAAAGGTCATGTCTGCCAAGCCTGAGGCAATGCTAATCGTCCAGGTTGCCATTTGATTGAGGACAGTGTGCCCACACTTGAGGTGACCCAGCTCGTGCGCCATCACCGATCGCAGCTCTTGTTCATCGCTTAAATCCAGCAGCGCTGTGCTGAGCACCACACAGGGGCGCTCTTGCCCCAGGGCGTAAGCGTTTACGAGTGAAGACTGTGACACAAATAGGGTTGGCTCCGGCTGAATATCGAGCGATCGCAGACATTCTCGAAAGATTTGATACACCGTGGAATATTGGCGTGGCCCAACTTCGATGCTGTTGCCCATCAAGAAGACATGGCGTGGCCGTTCGTAGACAAACTCGACAAACCGCCGCGCGATTAGATCAAACCCTGGAACATTGCGCAAGGTCTGTTCGGTTTGAGCGTCCAACGGGTGGCGGAAGGCGTCGCTGGAAATTCCGGGGTAGGTAGGCATGGAGGAGGGAGGAGGGAGGAGGGGTGAAGGGTGAAGGAGAAAGGAGGAGGGATGAATAAAGGAGATGGGCGGGGTGAGGGTAGATTGATGGCCCACTCCTCTAGCGCAGAGGTTGGACGCCTGCCAAATCTAAAATTTTGGGAATCAGGTCTTCTCGTTTGACGGCCATCATGTGGACGCCGTGGCAAAGCTGGCGGGCGAGTTGCACCTGTTCGGCGGCGATCGCCACTCCTTCTTCGAGTGGATGACTGGCACGCTCTAGGCGATCGATCAGGTGTTGGGGAATTTGGGCACCGGGTACATTTTTGTTGATAAAGTGAGCATTTTTTGCCGATTTTAGCAGAAAAATTCCAGCCAAAATCGGCTTGTTACTGCCTGAGGCAATCTGGTGCATAAACTTTTCTAGGCGATCGAAATCTGTGATTAGCTGGCTTTGAAAAAACTGCGCTCCCGCTTCTAATTTGCGTTCAAACCGCCGCTGGGTGCCCGACCAGCTAGGGCATTGGGGGTCGATCGCGGCTCCAGCAAATAGATGGGTTGCGCCATCAGTTAGCGGTTTGTCGTTGCAGTCAACGCCTTGGTTGAGCTTGTAAATGAGCTGCAGCAGTCGCACCGATTCTAGATCAAATACAGGCTTGGCGTCGGGATGGTCACCGGCTTTGACAGGATCGCCTGTGAGTGCCAAAATGTTGCGAATGCCGAGGGCTTCTGCGCCCATCAGGTCGGCCTGTAGCCCAATCCGGTTGCGATCGCGGCAGGCCATCTGGCAAATTGGCTCGATTCCGTGGTGCAGCAATACTACCGATGCCGCTAGCGACGACATTCGCAGCACCGCCCGACTGCCATCGGTAATATTGACCCCATGGACGCGATCGCACAATAGCCTTGCCATCTCTACCATATGTGCCGGGTTTCCCCCCTTAGGCGGCATCACCTCTGCCGTAATCAAAAACTCACCCGATTGAGCAGCGGCTTGCAGGCGGGAGCCGGGGGTAGGTGCCAGGGAACTGGAGCGGGGGGAAAAGGAATCTGACATGCAGGGTGACGAAATCCAGTGGAGGGGTGATGCAGTCGGGGATGACATAGCTCTAGATGTTTAGGATATCAGGTGCCCGGTATCCCTGGTTTTAAGCTCAGCCCATCCTGCTTTTGTCCCTAAGTTGGAATAGAAAATCCCAGTGCTTGTTTCACCTTATTCAAGGTAGAGTTGGCGATCGCCTCAGCTTTCTGTTTACCATCGTGCAGTACCGCATCCAAATAGCCCGGCTCGCTGCGAATCTGGGTATATTTTTCTTGAATTGGCTTTAGGGCAGTAATGAGGGTGTCGGTTAACAGCGGCTTGAACTGACCCCAGCCCATGTCTGCACATTCTTGAGCCACTGCCTCTTTCGGCTGGTTCGAGAAAATCATATAGAGCGACAGCAGGTTATGGCATTCTGGCCGAGCAGCATCGTCAAACTGCAAACCGCGCACCGGGTCAGTTTTACACCGTTTAATTTTGTGCTGAATCTGCTCGGGCGGGTCTAATAAGCTAATGCGGCTGAGGTCGGATGGATCAGATTTTGACATCTTTTTGGTGCCATCGGTGAGGCTCATCACCCGCGCCCCGGCCGCTCGAATCATCGGCTCGGGCAGTTTCAAAATCGGCTGGGTTTCACTGCCAAACTGGTAGTTCAGCCGCGCGGCAATGTCTCGCGTCAGCTCCAAATGCTGCTTCTGGTCTTCGCCAACGGGGACTTTATCTGGCTCATACAGCAAAATATCGGCTGCCTGAAGTACTGGGTAATTGAGCAACCCAGCCCCTACATTTTCGCCTTGCTTCACCGCCTTTTCCTTGAACTGGATCATGTCTTCTAGCCAGTTCAATGGCGTAATGCACATAAATAGCCACGCCAATTCGCTGTGTGCAGACACATGCGACTGCACAAAAATGGTGGCATGTTCTAGGTCAATCCCACAGGCCAAATAGAGCGCCGCTACTTTATACGTATTGTCGGCCAAAAGCTTTGGATCTTGTGGAACGGTGATGGCGTGCAGATCGGCCATGAATAAAAAGCTGTCGAACTCTTGCTGAATTTCGACCCAGTTGCGGATGGCTCCTAGATAATTGCCCAAATGAAGGTCGCCAGTTGGCTGAATGCCTGAAAGAACGCGCTGCTTGCCCATGAACCCCAACGTCACGCTGCTAAAGAATGAAATCGCCTAACCAATAGCTAGACTGATGTGACCCAATTTGCCCGATCAGTTTAACTCAGCGTTCTTACCATAACCCATTTGCCCCACTAGGCTTCCTGATCACCTGCGCCAAGCTCTATGGAATTTGTGAAAACAATAAGTAATAAAAACAATCCTACGCAAATAAACAGGATCTATATAATTTCGATCAAGAAAACACAGTTAAGAAAGCACCCACGTTAAGCCAAATTTACAAATTCTCCTCACCCCCGGAGTTGTTATGAAAGCCTTATTATTGTGGCCTGTAATGCCCAATTCGTTTTGGTCTTATCAGGAAACGCTCGACTTGGCAGGTCTGCACTCAACGAATCCGCCGCTTGGTCTAATTACAGTAGCGGCAATGCTGCCTGCCGATTGGGAAATTCGCTTTGCCGATCGCAATGTTCACTCCGAAACTGAAGCCGATTGGGACTGGTGCGATCTGGTGATCCTCTCGGCCATGGTGATTCAGAAACAGGATTTTCAAGACCTGATTCACAAGGCGATCGCCCTTGGTAAAAAAGTCGCTGTGGGGGGACCTTATCCCACCTCCTACCCGGATGTGGCGTTGGCATCTGGGGCGCACTATTTAATTTTGGATGAAGGAGAATGCACGATTCCTCTGTTTTTGGAGGCGATCGCCCGTGGAGACGAGACGGGTACCTTCCGCTCAGATCAAAAGCCCGACGTGACCCAAACCCCAATTCCCCGCTTCGACCTGCTAGATTTGAATGCTTACCTGGCGATTACGGTGCAGTTTTCTCGCGGTTGTCCGTTCCAGTGCGAGTTTTGCGACATTATTAATCTCTATGGCCGCAAGCCCCGCACCAAAATGCCCGCTCAAATGCTGGCCGAGTTTGAAGCCCTCTATCAGTTGGGCTGGCGGCGCTACGTGTTTGTGGTAGACGACAATTTCATTGGCAATACGCGCAACGCCAAAGTATTTTTGCGGGAGCTAATTCCCTGGATGGAAGCGCACCATTACCCGTTTATTTTGATTACCGAAGCGTCGCTAAATTTAGCAGACGATGATGAACTGGTGGAACTGATGGTGAAAGCTGGGTTCACGATGCTGTTTATGGGAATCGAAACCCCCGACATGGACAGCCTGGTGGGAGTGAAGAAATTTCAAAATACGCGTCAGTCTCTCATTGACTCATGCCACAAGCTGACTCGGGCGGGGCTGCAACTGATGTCAGGCTTCATTCTGGGCTTCGACCATGAGCGCCCTGGTGCAGGCGATCGCATCCGCGCCTTCATTCAAGATACTGGGATTCCGCAGGCGCATTTCAGCCTGCTGCAGGCGTTGCGCAATACGGCTCTGTGGAACCGCCTCAAGGCCGAAGATCGGCTCACCGAAGATCTGGCAACGGTGCACCAGGGCGCGATCATGAATTTTGTGCCGACTCGCCCGGTGGCCGACATCGCGCACGAATACATAGACGCGTTTTGGCAGATTTATGAGCCGCTGCCCTATCTAGAGCGCACCTTTCGGCATTTTATGATGATGAATGGCTGGCGGGGGAAAAGCGATCGCCCAATTACGGCAGCTGAGATCCGTCTGTTTTGGGCACTCTGCTGGCGGCAAGGAATGCTGCGCTCGACCCGCTTCCGGTTTTGGTGGCAGCTAGTGGCGATCGCCATCCTTAAGCCTCGCCTACTCTACGACTACATTGTTGCCCTAGGAGCTGGAGAACACTTCTTCAACTACCGCCATGTGGTCAAAGCTCAGATAGAAGCACAACTAGCCGCCCTAGACTCAGAAACTCCGCCCAAACTCGCCGCTGTCGCTTGGGAGGCAACGTCGGCCCATGTCTCAACGCCTTAAACAGCATGGATTGCATTAGGTAGCATTATTTATCGCAGGGGCATGGCACCGACATGCCCATGTAGCAATATTATGCTAGGTCTCTAACTCGGTGCTTCAGACGGTGGGCTAGGCGGTGTGGCGATCGCATCTTTTGCCTTGGCTCGATCTTCCTTTTTTTTACGATCGGCCTGCAAAATATCTTCCATCACGGCCTGGGCTTGCACCATTTTCTCTAGGTTGCCACGGTACAGCTCTAGATCTTTTTGCACCTTGTCAGAAGACAGCTTTAGCGCCTCACACAGCTGTTCTAGAACCTGGTTGAGCTGCTTTTCGTCCTTTAGAGCCTCCGCGTCCATTTGCTCTAGTAAGGTATACAGCCCAATCGCAAACAATCTGCTGTACTTAAAGCTGGCATTTCCGGCTATGTCTCGCAATTTCCCGACTAGGGTTGAGGTCGATTCGCTGGCCGGATCGTTGAGCCTTGCCAGCACCTCATCTACCGAGAGCTGTGCCGCCTCTGACTGAAGCTGCTCGGCCTCTTGGCGATAGGTTTGCGGATCACCACCCACAGCCTGACACAGACTGTTAAAAATCGACAGCTTATCTTGGTCGGGACGATAGCCTTGCATGAAGCGATCGAAGGTAGTCACAACCCCCAACGCGTAAACCGGATCGTAGCGAAAGTCCACATTGACCGACAGCAGATGGGTTTCTACCATCAACTCTTCTACCACCCGACGATAGATAGAATTGATCGGACGAGTGTGCGCGGCGTAAAACGCTCGCTTTGTATCTGAAACAGTTCGAACGTCGCTCACAGGAAATTCTTACATTTATTGTAGCTATATTATCCCACAGGACTGGAGCCGATGGGCAAAAGAGTAGTTTGGAACCACCCCACTCGCGATAGTTTTATCATCGATAGCGACTCCCTCAAGCGCTGACGATGAGAGCAGCGTTGTCTATGGAGCTTCTCCTAGGGCTTCAACCTCAGTATCAAAAATTTCAAACACCGAGTCCATCATGGTGACTTCAAACACCAGCTTGGCTTCTGGATGAACGTTACAAATCCGAAAGCTGCCTTTGACCTTGTCGGCGTCGCGCATTCCAGCCACTAGGGAGGTTAAACCCGAGCTGTCAATAAAATTAACCTGTCCCAAATTCACCACAAGGTGCGAGCTGAGCCGAGCAATGCATTCTTGCAGCTTCAAGCGAAACTGCCACGCTGTTGTAATATCTAGCCGTCCGGTTGGAACCAGGACAATCACCGTTTTGCCGTCGTGTGTGGTGTGTGTGCGTTGTTCCATAGAGCCGGATGCATTCTCCCTTCGGTTTAGAACAGTTAGAACTGCGGGCACGCTAACGAAACAATAGCGATTGAGTCAAGACTAGCTTAACCACTATTGCCCAAAACCATTCAATTTAGTTCCTATTCTTATCTACTCCAATTTGCCCAATCTTGAGGCTTAAGGAACACATTGTAGAGTTCTGCTTCAGGCGTGTTGGGTTCTGGGCTAAAGCAATATTCCCAGCGCACGAGGGGGGGCAACGACATCAGAATTGATTCTGTGCGTCCGTTGGTTTGGAGGCCAAAAATAGTGCCTCGATCGTAGATTAGGTTGAACTCGACGTAGCGACCTCGGCGATAGAGCTGAAAATCACGCTGGCGATCGCCCCACTCTGTATCTTTTCGGCGCTCTACAATCGGCACATACGCGGGCAAAAAGGCATTGCCACACGCCTGGACGAATTCAAAGATCTGCTCCCAGCTTTGGGGTCTGACTGCCTCAACGGAGTCGCTATAGGTAGCGGCGGGTCCCTGCGCGTCGGGACCTCGGTAGAGTTTGCCCCGGCCATCTTGGTAATCAAAGAAGATGCCACCGACGCCGCGAGATTCTTGGCGGTGCTTGAGGTAAAAGTATTCGTCGCACCACAGCTTGAAGGTCGGGTAATAGTTGGGGTGGTGGCAATCACATGCCTGCTTCAGCGTCTGGTGAAAATGGGCAGCATCTGCGTGAAATGGGTAGTAGGGAGTCAGGTCAATCCCGCCCCCAAACCACCACACGGGGCCGGCTTCAAAGTAGCGGTAGTTTAGATGCACGGTGGGAATGTAGGGATTTTTGGGGTGCAAGACCATGGAGGTACCCGTCGCATAGAAGCCGTGCCCTGCCGCTTCAGGCCGCTGCACCAACACCGATGGTGGCAAATCTTTACCCCAGACTTCGGAGAAGTTAACGCCACCCTGCTCAAACACGTTGCCCGACTTGAGCACACGCGATCGCCCGCCACCGCCTTCTTCTCGCTCCCAGCTATCTTGCTGGAACTGCTTTTCGCCATCTACTCCTTCTAACGTCTGACAGATTTGATCCTGAAGACCTTTCAAAAACGTACTCACCCGCTGGCGCGAATCGGCAGGGGGGGCTGAACTTGATGCAGGTACTTTGACAGTCGCTTCAGAGGTGGCTTCAGGAGAAGAGAAAGTTGCCATAGATCAACGTGGTTGAGGTGATCACGAACGTAAATTGGTGGGTGGAGTCAATGCCCCAATAATTAATGCCCCAATCTAGATTATCCCGGATTGGCTGCTATCGAATCACGACGTCAAAAAATTTGACACTCCCCAAGACTAAAGCCCATGAGCGTTTTGGTGCATTGAGCTAGCGAATTGGCAACAGTCTCCTGACTTAGAGTATGCATAATTCAGACTTTAGAGCTAAAGCGTGATCGAAGGATTTAGAGATAGGCTGGAGAGATAAGGTGAAGCAAAACTTGCCCCAGGGTCGCAGAACTTAACGCTTACTGTTTAAACAAATCATGTTAAATGTTGGCATCAAAGTTTTTGGCTCACGCCTGAATTGCCTGGATGCTGAGCGGGTGCTGAATACTTTTGTCTTTTAGCTGGCTGGTGCACGAGGAGTATTAGGATGCTGGACGTTTGGTCTAGATTCACACATTGGCGGTCGAAGTGGTGGTTTCACCCTTTAGTTGC